>NZ_JAUBTV010000010.1:0-99440 GCF_036705145.1 Microcoleus sp. B5-D4
GTCCCGCCCGTCCTTTCTGGGCGGGCGGGACGCCCATCCCACAACAGTCATGAAAAGTGGATTTTATTTAATTCTCACCCTTAGTCATTAGTCCGAGGGAAGAAGAAAAATGCTCCCACTCTCCGACTCCTCCACTCGGACACTCTCCGACTTCCCCACCCAGACACCCGGACACTCTCCGACTCCCCACTCTCCGACTCCTCCTCTGGTATCCCCCGCGTGATCGCCGTCACAACCGTGCAAATACTTAGTCACACTCTGCGACTCCGGCTGTCACGAGTGGCCCGTCACAATGTCACACCTATTGAGCAATAGCCGTCACTGCTGATTCTGTGAAAACAGTTGATACTGAGGCTTGAACCAATAAAATCCCGAAGTGTTATGGTACTAATTCGCGACCTCGCCCAGCAAGCTCTGGCTCTGGGCTATCTAACCCTTGAAGCCGAAAATCAACTGCGGCGGATGTTAACTACCACCCAGTATGACTTGGAAGACTTAAATGCTTTTATGGCTTTGCAACTAGCAGCTATGTCCGGAGGAGTGAAACAAGAGTCTCGCGAGCTAAAAAAGTTTGAAATCTTTGGCGAGACGCCTTCCGAAACTTCTTGTTAGTAATTAGTTGGCTTTTGATTCGTTAAAATTTAGTAAGGGACATTTCTACAGTGCAGGTTCGTGAAGTTGTAAAACAAGCTATTGCCGCTGGATATCTGAGTTTGGAAGCGGAAAATGAAATGCAGAAAATTTTTTCCTCAGCCAAGTGTGATTTGGAAGATTTGAATGCTTTTATGAGCTTGCAGTTAGCTGCGATGGCGGGTCGCGTGACGCAAGAGTCTTTGGAATTGATAAAAAGGCAAGATTTCGCGGATAGTAATTAATTTTTTATTCACCTATCTGGCAAGACAACTATTAATTGTTATCCTCCATAAAGGCTGGAAAGCTATAATTATTTGGATCAGTTATCTACTAATTAATTTTAAAAATATTGGTATTTGGGTTCAATGGGTGTTGAGCCAATTCAATAAAATTGAAATAAATATTAAAATGAATATTTAAGTTGATAGTGAGGACTTCACTCGTCAAAGGTCAGGCTTGGATGACTAGACCTGTCAAGGTGTAGTCGAAGTGTTTGCTTCGTAACAGTTGAGCATTATGCTTGAAAAGTTATGTAGTGTTAATTCTCTATCAAATGGAGAAGATTTATCGATCGCCCCACGCAGAGATTTCAAGCGTTTGAGCCACTTTTTAGGCGTTGCATAATTGCGGGGTGATTTGGATTGTTTTTTTGTGGAATGGGCTCTCGTAGCCCGAAGGCGTGTATTTTCACACCAGGCGGAACACCCCACAATATATTAGTGTCAACTTAAGTTTTTAGTCGGGAGCATCTCATATTTGCAAAAACACTTCTTTCTTCTTCCTTCTGACTCTTTTCTCCTGGCTCCTGACTCCTGACTCCTAATTCCAATTTCGAGCTTTGCTGCTTTCATTGAGATGCTCCCTTTTAGTCCGCCAGTCCTCCCGCTCACCCGGAAGTCGGCCAGGGAATGAATTCCCTGTCTCATAGCGAAAGTCCTCTCAAAGAGGACTGAAGAACTCATTAGTCCTCATAGCGAGGACTTTGGCTTTGAGGCTCTTGTTGAAACCCCTGCCGGAATGAGGTTTAACGTGTTTGTTGACACCAATGCCCACAATAATCATCCTCAAATTGTGTAAGGCCCCTTTTTCACCATCTTGACAGGTATGGCTGGGATGATGGCAAACAATTTAAGCTGTTGCGGCATTTAAATTATATGTCAAAAAACAATCAAACTCTTGTGGGGAGTAGGGGTTGGGCTTCTAGCCCGCCCCGAATATATAATTTAAATGCGCGACAGCTTATGATCAATGATTAACTGGAGTTGGCATGAAACAGCTAATATTATTTCCCCTCCATCGACCGCAATAAAATTAGTTAGTAGTGAGGACTTTAACCCTCATAAAGCTCGCTCCTGCTTCCGCCGTTACTACAAAAGTAATAAGGGTTATAATACCAGCTTTTATCTCATCACTGAGACTATTTCCTACGACTCCGACGCTCTAACTCTTTAATAACTCTCAGAACAAACAGCGACATTAAAGCGCCAATTAATGCTAGTTGCCACAACCCGCATCCGGCAGCAGTTCCTAAAGCTGCTGACACCCAAATAGCGGCGGCAGATGTGAGTCCGTGAACTTCAACTTTACCTCTTTCCTGGTGATTTTGCCGCAGGATTTCTCCGCCTCCCAAAAACCCAATCCCGGCAGCAATGCCTTGAATTACCCGCGCTACAGCATCTCCTCCGTTTTCATTTTTCCCCATTGCCAGCGGCATTAAAACAAACAGTGCAGAACCCATACTAACTAGCATATGAGTTCTCAATCCCGCTGGTTTGTTTCTGAGTTGGCGCTCCCATCCAATAATTCCGCCAACAAACATGGCTAGGCACAACCTTAATAGTATGCCTAGCCAATTATCGGGAGACCACAAGTTAGCGATCGACAATGTTTTACTGCAAATAATTAATCGGAAGATTCCAATATTAGCGGAGTACGATGTCCGATCGCAATCTCACTGCCAAATCTTGTTCCGGGCGAATCACGAGTACGTCAACGCTGCGCCGCCCCAACAATACTCCAGCTATAGCGCCGATCCCAGCGCCTCCCAATACTTCTTCAGTGGCGATGGCTTTGTCGCCGGTAATGCCTGCTAGTGCTGCTGCTGCTGCTGCACCCAAGGCTGCACCTTGCGCTAGTGAACCTGTGCCAGCACCTTTTTGGACTCTTTCGGTTCTGGTAATAATTCCTGAATTTCCGTCAATCCGATAGCGTTGGCGGCGGCTGATAACTAACTCTCTGGCAACAAATTGAGTACCCATTTGATTGCCTCTTCTGACAGGTTGCAGTGTCCCGACTATCTGGCTGCCTCTGGGGATTAATACTCTGCCTTGAGGTGTGCGGATGTCTTGCGCTACTGTTAAAGTTAAAGGTGCAGTTTCTTCGCGGGTGACAACTATTTTGTCTTTTTCATAGCTAACTGGAATTACACTGCCCGACGGAATTCGGATGCTATCAAATTGTGAAATTCGTTGTTGGGCTTCTGCGGGAGTAGCTACCACCAGCGGCGCGCTGGTTCCAACTGTAATGCCCAGTGCGAGGATTGCTGCTGTTGCTGAACGCCATTTTTGAGAAGTAATCATATAAATTGTCTCCTTGCTTCGGTTTTGGTTTACTTAGGAACGCACTACTGCTAAATTTGTTTCTTGTTTCGCATTCATCTGATGTTTTGATTATGGCAGGCTGGAATTCTACCAGTTGGGAAGATAAGGTCGATAATCGAAAATTTTAAAATTTGGAAAGAGCGAGAAACTGGGCAAGATTGGGAAGATAAGGAGGATAAAGGAGAGATTTCGGTTCATCGTCCCCCTTAGCATCTAATTAGTTAAGGTGAAATCCCAGCATGATGGCTCGGATCACCAGGTTAATTGTTGAGAGCGTTTAAAGCTAACAATCCAGCACCGAAAGCTGGTTCGTATCGGGGCGAGATTACCTTAGCTTTTGGGGCGATCGCACTTATGGCGGCTTCAAACCGACCTCGGCAATTTGCCTCTCCGCCCCACACACCTCCTACGATCACAATTTCAAATTCTTCTGTTTGGTTAAATAGCGCTGAAATGGCTATTTTTGTTGAATAGGTTAATTCTGCCACAGCATTATTGATAATGCAGTCAGCGACGCGATCGCCCTCTGCTGCTGCTCCCTCGACAATCGGCGCTAAGGCTGCAATTTCTTTGACTCCCCAACCGCGCCCGTAAACGACTTCTACCAATTCTTCTAGGTTATTGAGGCCTAAATGCGTTTGAAATTTTTCCGCAAGCACGGTAAAATCTTCGCGTCCGTCATAGAACTTCAAAGCAGCTTGCAAACCCTCAAGGGCGATGTTATATCCGCTGCCTTCATCGCCTAAAATGTATCCCCAACCGCCGACTCGTTTAGTTTTTCCGTGACGGTTTTGCCCGAAAACAATCGAACCGGTTCCTGAAATAACGGCGATACCCACTGGATGGCCTGTACCGCCAGCAAGTGCGATCGCGCAGTCGCTGGAAATTACTATATTCCTGGGTAGGAATGATCTGGTTACTGGTAAAGTATTCGTCAACTGCAAGTTCTGCACTACAAATTGCACTATTTCACGATCTTTTGGACGCCCGACGCCTGCTAGTCCCAGACCAATTGCTTCTATGTTGAGATTGCCTACAGCCTCGACCTGAGCGGACAGAACTGCTCGTTCGATCGCCAATTGGATGGATTGTTTTGCTGTCTCAATTCCCAGGGTTTGATAATTTGACGGCCCTGCTTCACCCCGTCCTAAAACAAGGTGGTTGTCATCCATTAAAAGGCAGATAGTTTTAGTGCCGCCGCCGTCGATGCCGAATACGTAGCTCATGAATAATTTAGAGAATAATAGAGCAACCCAGATTAACAGAGATATCTCTATTCTACGCTTTGTACAATCCGATTAAATCGACAGAGCAATGCTAATAATAATTAAACCTAATAATGCTAACCAAACCAGATGGCGCTGACACCAATTTTTGATCGATTGCAGCCCGTCGCCGCTGCTGTAAGGAATCGTCTGTGGCACAAGTGGCTCAGCTTGATTGTGATAAAGCGTGCATTCTTTGGCAAAGGGACGTTGCGGGTAGTTGCAAGTGTCATCTGCGTGATAAATAC
Source organism: Microcoleus sp. B5-D4 (assembly GCF_036705145.1). NCBI lineage: Bacteria > Bacillati > Cyanobacteriota > Cyanophyceae > Oscillatoriales > Microcoleaceae > Microcoleus > Microcoleus sp. B5-D4. The sequence goes on from NZ_JAUBTV010000010.1 coordinate 4,747, forward strand.
AGGTAGTGCACAGAAATTCTTCGGGTTTTGATCTATAAAGAGGGATACCCGGATGACCGAAAGCTTTGAGGGGGATTTTGCAGTGTGGACAGGCGAGGGCTTGGGCCTCTACAGGTTGGTGACAGCGGGGGCAATCAGGCATAGACAGCAGGGTTATGGGGTAATGTGGTGGGTAGGCTCATTAGCGGGTTTTCCGAACGCCGATTAGCGCGATCGCCTCGCCATCAGGCGGCTGGATACTCCAAAATAGAAAGGTAGTTGTGCGCTGATGTAACTTTAAGTTTACAGATGGTTTCGCAGCGACAGCAGGCGACCTGAGCCGATCGGGTATGAAAGGGCAAACATTAGGAAAAATCTATGGATAACAATAGCAACTTACTCAAACAACTGGTAATGCTGGGCATTGGTACTACTTCCCTGGTGGCAGAGAAATTGCAGGAAGTGAGCGAGCAATGGGTCAAAGATGGCAAAATCAATCCTGAGCAAGCCAAAACCTTTGTCGATGACATGACCGAACACCTGAAGTCTGAACAGGGCAATTGGGATACGCAGTTGCAGCGGCAACTACGGAATATGCTGCAAGATATGGGAGTTCCCCGACAGTCGGAAATGGATGAGTTGCGGGGAAGGCTCGATCGTTTGGAACGTCAGATGCGCGATTTAGAAAACCGTAACTGGCGCTGAGTTCGATCCTCTTCGAGGGCTTCGCTAACGCCCGCGAGAAGTTCGCTGCTATCTTGTGATAAGATTGTCACCCGAAGGCAGAAGGCTAAAAAAGGCACTTATGTAGAAGCCATTTATGTAGAATTACAAACATTTTGACTTCATACTTTTGCCTTTAAAATTATCTGGTACCTGCCGTTTTTTGGTGGAAAAGTTCAGATAACATTTGGTAGTTCTTGTTGTACTAGATGTCTTAGATATCTGAGATATCGTGGTTAAAAGTATTAGGAGGGTTAATTTTGCGAGGAGTTCTAGTCAGCTTGGGAGTAATGCTGGTTTGCTTTGTGTTTTTGATAGTCGCTCAAATGGGCGGTTCTGGGTCCCAAGCAGTTGCAGCCGAATTGAACAATCTTTTACCAGAGACTGCTATTGAGAAATTGTCAGCGCAGTCTTTGAATGAAAATAACTTGCTAGTAGCTGATGCTACTTTACCGGAGGTACCAGCTACTATCGCTGGCAATAACATGACTGATAATACTGAGAAAACTGTCACCACAGATTCAGGTCTGAAATATGTTGAATTGAAAGAGGGTGATGGGGCGACTCCAAAAACCGGCCAGACGGTTGTGGTGCACTACACTGGAACTTTGGAGGATGGCACGAAGTTTGACAGTTCGCGCGATCGCAATTCTCCTTTTCAGTTCAAAATTGGCGTGGGTCAAGTAATTAAGGGTTGGGATGAAGGCGTCGGTACGATGAAAGTTGGAGACCGCCGCAAGTTGATTATTCCCCCTGATCTCGGTTACGGTGCTCGCGGTGCGGGCGGGGTGATTCCTCCTAATGCTACGCTGATTTTTGATGTGGAATTGTTGAAAATCGCTGGCTAGGTAGCTCAATATAATTCAACGTAAAACTTTTACGGTGTTTAGAAACCCGGTTTTTTTAAGAAACCGGGTTTTTGTGTATGTTCTGGTTGATTTACGATCGCTTCGGAGATGCCAGATTGCGAAAGCAGGTATATTGGGCGTCAAATAAGAGTTTGATGATTCCTGTGGGGCCGTTTCTGTGTTTGGTAATGATTACTTCTGCAATTCCGCGATCGGGCGAATCAGGGTTGTAATATTCATCGCGGTAGAGCATAATTACTAAATCTGCGTCTTGCTCGATCGATCCACTTTCTCTCAAATCAGACATCATCGGTCGCTTGTTTGTCCTCGCTTCCACACCCCGACTCAACTGAGATAAGGCAATAATCGGCACGTTGAGTTCGCGGGCTAAACCTTTAAGACTTCTGGTAATTCGAGATAGTTCTTGCACGCGGTTGTCGCTGGTACCTTCCATTAATTGCAGGTAATCTAGCAAGACTAATCCTAGGGTTCCCCCTTGTTCTGCTTGGAGGCGGCGGACTTTCGATCGTATTTCTGTGACGGTAATATTGGGAGTATCGTCAATAAACAGCGGTAGTTCTGATAAATTGCCAATGGCTGTACTAATTGGTTCCCATTCGTTTTGACTGATTCTACCCGATCGCAACCTGTTACTTTCTATTTTGGCTTCACTCGACAGGATGCGCTGCACTAGCTGTTCTTTCGACATTTCTAAGCTGAAAACGGCAACCGGCAATTTTTGCTGTCCGGCTGCGATGTGGTGGGCGATGTTGGTACAAAAAGCGGTTTTGCCCATCGCCGGCCTGGCTGCAACGATGATTAAATCCGATCGCTGAAAGCCTCCTGTCATAGCATCTAAGTCATAAAAACCGCAGGGAATACCGGGAAGTGTCAGGCCTTCATTGCGATTTTCTAGGTCTTGAAATGTTTGGTTTAGTGTTTCGCCGATCGACACTAAATCCTGTTGCGGGCGTTCTTGAGTTATGCTGAAAATTTCTTGTTCGGCGCGGTCTAAGACTGTTTCTAGTGGTGTTGCCGTCTCGTAACCTAGTTGTACTATGTTGTTGCCAGCTTCGATTAATTTGCGGCGCTGATATTTGTCTTCAACTAAAACTGCATATTGGTCGATGTTGACTGCGGAAACTGTGCGATCGACTAATTGTGCTAATTTAGTTAGTCCTCCTACTTGCTCTAACTGGTTGCGGTCGGTTAGCGAAGTTGTTACCGTCATTAAATCGGTAGGTTGACCCTGTAAAAATAGCCCTAATGCCGATCGATAAATGACTTGATGAGCGGTGATGGCAAAAAACTCCGGTCGCAGCAGTTCGGCAATTCGGGAAATAGCTTCGGGGTCAATTAAAATACCGCCCAAAATTGCTTCTTCTGCCTCTATATTTGTCGGCATCAAATCGCTCATTAGTCAATAGTCCTCAGTCATTAGTTGTTAGTCATTAGTCATTAGTTATTAGTCATTAGTTATTAGTCATTAGTTATTAGTCATTAGTTTAGGACTTACGCACCAGCTCTATCTTTAGGCTGCTTATGGGCGCACCTTATTCCTACCTATAGCGGCTTAAACCATTTTTTGCGTAAATCCTATAGTTATTAGTTGCCAGTGATTAGTCGTCAGTTTTAAATCTGCAAGTTAGCAGTCCTCAGTCATTAGTTAGCGTTACTCACTTCTTATATCATCTCCGATCGAGCGATTAAAAGGGCGGGTTTTTGAGATTGTCAATTATTGGCAGATATTTTTCGTGAACCCGCCCCTACCGTATTAGGGGTAATCGACCGGACATAATATTAGTTAGCGGTACTCAGTTCTTAGCTAATGACTAATAACTAATGACTAATGACTAACAACTAATGACTAATGACTAACAACTAATGACTAATGACTGATGACTCATGACTCTTAATTACATCGGAACCACTTGAATATCAACTTCGGCAGTAACTTCTGCGTGTAGTTTGATTTCAGCTTTGTATGTACCAGTTTGGCGAATTTCGGGCAGAGTGATGCCGCGCCGATCGACTTCTTGACTGGTAGAGTTGAAAATCAGTTCTGCTACTTCTTGGTTGGTGACAGTACCAAAAATCGCGTCTGCTTCGCCAACTTGCTTGGAGATGATGAAAGGCCCAGCCGATTCGAGGGCGGTTTTGCGGACTTCAGCTTGCTGCTTGAGTTCTAGCTGGCGCAGTCTTTCTTCTTCACGGCGGCGCTCTGCTTGCTTGAGAATGCCCGGAGTGGCTCTAAATCCCATTCCTTGGGGTACTAGGTAGTTGCGGGCGTAGCCTGGGGCTACTTCTACTACGTCGCCAGCTTTGCCGAGTTTGCTGACATCTTTATTTAAAACTAATTGAACGCGCTTGGCCATGATCGTGGGTTGTGGGGTTTTAACTGCAACTTTTTATAATAGCGAAGTTTGAGGGGCGATCGCAAGGGAGTTCGGCAACGGATTATGTAGCGGATGTAACGGATTTAACGGATGTAACGGATGGATGTTGAGATTCGAGGTTCGAGATTCGAGGTTCGAGGGAAGAAACAGGGATAATATTTTTAACGGGCAAATTCAGTTTGAAATTACGCAAAACGGGGGTGCTGTAATGAGCAAAATCAACTACAGTGCAATGTCTTACAGAGCACTCAGGCTTTATTTTCAAGGCGCTGGGCGATCGATCGCGCTACAGTAGCAACTAACTGGGTCGAATTGATCGGCTTGGCTAAGTGTTTGTCAAATCCGGCTTGCAAAATTTGGCGCTCGTTGGCTTCTCCAGCATAGGCCGTTAAGGCGATCGCCAACAACTGCCGATACTCAGGCGCAAGCTGAGTGCGGATGCGATGGATCAACATATATCCGTCCATCTGGGGCATTCCGATGTCGCTGACGAGCAAATCCGGTGCAGTTTGTTCGATCGACTCTAGCGCCTCAGCAGCAGATGACAGGGAAATCACCTCTGCACCCGCTTCCTCAAGCACGAAAGCGACAAAATCTCGCGAGTCGAGTTCATCATCTACCACCAAAATTCTCAATCCAGCTAGTGGCAAGGATGAGAGATCGGGACTAGCAGCCCCATTAACGGCTTCCTCCTCCTGCCTTCTAGAATCATCATTTAATAGCGGTAATCTCACCGTAAACGTCGCTCCTTGACCAACTCCTGCGCTTTCTGCAAACACCGTTCCGCCGTGAAGTTCGATCAGTTGGCGAACGATCGCCAATCCCAGTCCCAAGCCTCCAAATTTGCGCGTTGTAGCGCCATCTTCTTGTCGGAAATGGTCAAAAACATAAGGCAAGAAATCGGGAACAATACCTTTACCTGTGTCCGTGACTTGAATTTGAGCTTGGTGTTCGATTTGCCCTAATCTAACTTCTACTCTACCGCCTTCGGGCGTGAATTTCACTGCATTTGATAACAAATTCCACACAATTTGTTGCAAGCGACTTGTATCGCCGAGAACTTGCCCGACATCGGGATTTAAGATTGTTTGGATTTGAATTTTTTTAGCTTCGGCGGCTAATTGCACGGTTTCCAAAGCAGACGGGATAATGGTTGCCAGATTCATCGGAGCCACATTCAATCTGAGTTTTCCTTGCAGAATCCGAGACACGTCAAGCAAGTCTTCGATTAATTGAGATTGCAGTCGGGCGTTGCGCTCGATCGTCTCAAAAGCCTTGGCAGTTTGAGTCGGCTTCAGCTTGCCGCCGACGAGCAGTTGCGACCAGCCTAAAATCGGATTCAGGGGCGATCGCAACTCGTGAGAAAGCACCGCCAGAAACTCGTCTTTAATGCGGTTAGCTCGCTCGGCTTCCGTGCGGGCAGTTTGTTCTAATTTAAGAACCATATCACGCTCGGTTTCCACTTGTTTGCGCTCTGTAATGTCGATTACAGAGCCGATATAACCCTCAAATTGTCCGCTTTCGGAAAATCGGGGAGCAGCCGCATCTATCGCCCAAGAATATCCGCCATCCTTGCGCCCGACGCGATATTCCACGCTGTACCGTTCCTGGCGTTCGTTGGCGGTCAAAAATGCGTTCTTGACCTGTTCTCGGTCTTCTGGATGCAAGGCGTTTATCCAACCCAATCCTAAACCTGTTTCCTCAGTTTGACCTGTGAATTCATACCAGGTTTCGCTCAAGAAAGTGCAATAGCCTGTGGAGTCTGTTACCCATACCATAAAAGGAGCGTTGTTAGCCATAGTGCGGAATCGTTCTTCGCTTTCTTGCAGCGCTGATAAAGCTTGTTTGCGTTCTGTGATATCCCGACAGACAATCACTCCGCCTTTGATTTGGTTGCTAGTATCAACTACCGGATAACCGCTGATACTGATCCAGCGACCTTCAGCATCTTCGCGGCGGACAAATACCTCTACATCATTGACATATTCACCTTTGATTGCTCTGGCTAGAGGTAGTTCAGCGGCGGGGAAAAGGGTTTTTTGGTCTGCCAAAAATAGTCCGTAAGTGCTCGACCATTCCTCACAAGATTTTTCATTCGATAGCTGACCGAATATTCCTACGGCGGCTCGGTTAAACAACACAAACTCGCCTTGTTGGTTGGCCAAAATCAAACCATCACCAATGCTGTCAATAATTACTTGCAGTAACTTAGTTTGTTCTTGCAGGGCGACTTCTGCTCGTTTGCGATTTGTGATGTCGCTGGAGATGCCAATCAGGCCGATGACTTCTCCCGCCTGATTGCGGTAGGGAGCTTTCATTACCAGAAATGTCCGAATGCCATCGTGAGATTCTTCGAGGACTTCTGTTTGGCCGGATTCCATAATGCGCCGATCGTTTTCCGTGACTGTGACTGCAAGTTCTACTACTGGGTATAAATCGATATCGCGACCCCCAATTACTTCAGAAGCAGATTTGCCCATTATTTCCAGCGTGGCTGGATTTGCATAAATAATCTGTCCTTCTCGATTTTTGACAAAAATTGGTGTGGGTGCTGACTCGTTAATTACGTTCAAAATCGCATTTTTTTGCCGCAGTTCTTCTTCAGTGCGTTTGCGATCGCTAATATCGCTCCAATAAACCGTAAGTCCTTCTGCCGCAGGATAGGCGCTCACTTCTATATACATCTGGAGCGACGGCGAAAACTCTTCAAATTTGACAGAAACTTGCTCGTTAACGACTCGATGAAATTCTTGATATGCCCTCGAATTGGATTCTTTCTCGGCGGGGAATACCTCCCAGATCGATCGACCTAACAAGTCGGCTCTTGATCGAGAAAGCAGTTTTTCTGCTGTGGCATTAACGTAGGTATAGCGCCATTGTGAATCGATCGCCATAAAGGCATCGGTAATACTTTCTATAATATTGCTGACTTGTTGGTTGGCCGCTTGCACCGCGAGTTCAGCGTTTTTGCGCTCGGTGATGATTTCGCAAAAAATCATGATGCCGCCAATCTCATTAGTGTTGGTTCGCCAAGGGTGAATTTCCCAGCGCACCCAGTCGATCGAGCCATCAGGGCGGGGAAACCGATCTTCAGGGCAGATTTCGACTTCTCCCGCCAGACAGCGCTGGTGGATTTGTTTCAAACGATCGGGCAAATTGGGAAAGATGTCGTAGTGCGATCGGCCCACAATGTTTTGAGTGCCGAGCCCGTAACTTGCCAGCCAGCGGTCGCTCACCAGCATATACCGCATCTGGCGGTCAAACATCGCCACCCCCGCAGGCGAATGTTTTACGAACAGTCGCAGTTGCTCTTCCTGTTGCCGCAGGAGATTCTCCGATTGTTTGCGATCGCTGATTTCTTTGAAAAGTATGGCGACTTTTCGGCTCTGCGGCTCAGGAGTGCGGAACGCCAAAACCTCGAACCAGCGGTTCATGACTTCCGAGCCGTGCTCGAAGCGCAAGGACTCCCCCGTCAGCGCGACTTTGCCGTAGATCTCAAACCAATAATCTTCGAGATCCGGAAGCATCTGGCGCGCCGTTTTACCCACAGCTTGTTCGAGTCCGGTTTGTTTCAAGAAGGCCGGATTGACTTCTAAAAAGCGGTAATCGATCGGCTTTTCGTTTTTGTCAAACAGCATTTCGATGACGCAAAAGCCTTCGTCTAGGCACTCAAACAAAGTGCGATAGCGTTCCTCAGAGCGGTGCAAAGCAGCAAGAGCTTGTTTGCGCTCGGTAATATCCATAAACGCCGCCACACAGCCACGAACTGCGCCTTGTTCGTCAAATAACGGCACCGCATTCACCAACCAATCAAAGGCCACCCCGTCCTCGCGCACCATTTGAATTTCCATATCTCGCACTTGGACGCCGGAAGCCACAGCCAGTTGCATGGGGAGTTGTTCTCCCGGAATTTCTAGTCCGTTGCGGAATCGTCTAAAGGGAAGGACTGCGGCTTGCTCTCCGGTTCCAGAAACATTGGTATCGGGCGACACTTTCAACATCGACTGGGCAAACCTATTAGCGCGAATTACTTGACACTGTGGGTCGTCGGCGATCGTAATGCCAACGGGTACAGCATCAAGTATCGATTCGAGTTCATTAATTTGTCGCTCTAGTTCCTGGTTGAGCCGTTGAATTTCTTTTTTGGTAGCTTTGCGTTCGGTAATTTCATGCACCGTCACATTCACTCCCAGCACGCGATCGTCCTCGGCCCTCAGTGGATAGACACTCAACAGCCAATCCTGTTCGACTCCCGGCTGTGCTGAGTTCGTCCTGCGAAGTTCGAGCTGTTGAAGTGGAACTTTAGTTTGAATAACTTGTCGGTAAAGTGGCTCTAAATCATCTGCCATTTCTGGCAAGATTTCGCGCAATGTTTTGCCGATGTGGGCGGCGGCTGGAACTCGGTTAATTTCTGCTAGCCAATCGTTGAGGCGGACAAACCGCAACTCAGTATCGAGGAAGCAAAGTCCGATCGGCGCACTAGCATAAATCGCCTCGATTTCTGCTAGTTGTTGGTGTGCCGTTTGCGCTTGTTGAATAAAAACAGCCCGATCCGCTTTCTGCTGAGTCACATCTTGAAAATAAACGGCAAGCCCCGATGGGATCGGATAGGCTCGTACCGCATACCAAGCATTGAGCGGCGGATAAAAAGATTCAAAACTAACTGTAACTTGGAAGGTGGCGGCGTGGCGATATTCCTGCTCAAACAAACTGCCCACTGATTCGGGAAACTCTTCCCAAATGCTGTTGCCAATCAAATCTTTCGAGGATCGATTCAGCCACCGCGCCGCTTGCGAATTGAGGTAGGTAAATCGCCAGTCTCGATCCAAAGCAAAGAACCCGTCCGAAATACTTTCGAGGGTGTCTGACAGTTGGGGCGCGGGCGCGTTACAGACTGGTTCGGGCTTTTGTTGAGCGATAGGAGTGAAGGTTGTTACTACGGCATAGGGAGTCGATCGATCTCCCTGAAATAAAGGTTGAGAATTGAGCGTCAACCAAATCAATTCTCCCTGTGGGCGATCAAAGCCCATGATGACATTTAAACATGGTTGCCCGGTTTGCAGCGCCACCATCGCCGGATGCGTCTCGCCGGGAAAATCCGAGCCATCTTCACGCAGAGTCTGCCACCGACTGTTGATTGAAGTGCATAAGAGCATCTGTTCTGCTGTCATCCCCAACAGCTCCTGGGCGTGAGAATTGCAGCCCTGAATGCTACCATCTGCCAATTGCAGAATCATCCCTACATCTGTGGGCAAAGGCGGGGCTGGGTAGAACGCTTTGTTAGAATCCGTTGAAACAGAGGGGTCGATTTTTGCTTGGGGTTCAGTATTGCGTGGGTTTTGCATCGGTTTCTAACAACGCTCATTTTACTTTGGGCAAAGCAAAGCGCGATTAATAATAGGGAAATAACCAGAGGAACTTTTGACTTGAGCAGGATGACACTTCAAACCTAAGATAGATGTCGATCGTTCTGCGGTAATATCGCTCTCTAGACAATTTATTTTATCGTAGAGTCCCACGTCTGAACCATTTGCGGGATTCAGCACAGGCGACGGGGAATTTTTTGGCTGTTTCAAATGCCAGGTTAGTCCGTCTCATTATTTTTCGCATTGCTGCATATTACCAATGCCTGTTGCTCGTTTTCGGGCGCGAACAGATGGCACTTGCACACAACTAAATAAGTAGATGAAGCTTGAAAATACATAACCCCTCTCTCGCAGCGAGTGAAACGAAGCAATCGCTTTTGTTACGCCCGCCTTACATTCTGTTACATTATAAACTTTATTCGCGCCTACCTACTTAGAAACCCCGTTTCTTTGTGTAAATCTAACCGGCAATTTAGGCAAGATTTTATTCGTCTCAACGGTAAATGGGCGATCGCATTTACCTCAATACAGGGTCGCCTACTTCCTCCAGTCCCAACGTTTGTGTCACGTTTGCCATTCATCTCACAAACTTAATCCTATGCACATATTCACAGCAGCCGATCGCACCTATATTCTGGGGTTAGCAGCACTTCTCAAGTCTGTAGATCTGAATGTTAGCCAATCTGGGAAGGAGCAGGTCAAAATTACCGTTGTATCTAGCAGGATATATTCACCGCAAAAGGAACAGTTACAGAATTGTTGCAAATACCAGATTGAATGGCAAGAATTGCAATCTAATTACGACCAACTTCTTTCGGTATCAGGTTCTAAACTTCCTTACGTTAAATTGGAGCCGCGAAAATATACCAAAGAAACAGAAAGGCTGATTTGGCTCGACAGCGATACGATCGTTCTGGGCAGCTTAAAGCCGCTGTGGAACCTAGATTTTCCAACTCTGCCGATAGCAGCCGCACCCAACGTCTGGGGAAATCCCAACAATTATCTAGATCTAAACCCTTATTTCAATAGTGGTGTTTTAGTTTACAACATGAAGCTTTGGGAGGAAGAGCAACTGTCGGAAAAGTTGCTCCAAAACGCTAGAACCCACGTTTGGGGCGATCGCGATCAAGGTGCATTAAATTCAGTTTTAGTGGGAAGGTGGAAGCAATTAGACCAAATATGGAACAACTACAAGACTGATGATATGTCAAGTAAAGTGATGCACTTTATATCAAGACCGAAACCGTGGGAAAGCTCCGCCCCCAATCAATTATGGCTCGCTATGTTGTTTCAGACACCGTTTAAGGACGAACTAGAAAAAATCCCAAATAAGTTTAAGGGGCTGTCGAGCTTTCACGTAAAATACCAAAGACTTGACAGGTGGTTGAGCGAACCGATACTCAAGTTTAAGAGTTACCTGAAACAACAAAAACGTTAAGGTCAATCGATTTTAGATTTGAGATTTTAGATTAAAGAATTGAAGCATTGACTTGCGCGAGATGAATCCGGGGGCTTGTATCCTGGATGCTTTCGGTCAAAAGTGGTCTTTCATGCCGCGCAATCGAGCGAAGGTTTGCACTGGATCGGAGGTGTTGGCGGCTGATTGGATGTTGGGAAAATCCCAGCGCAAAAATGGGTTTGTGCTTTTTTCGAGACCGATCGATGATGGTATTGTAGGTTGCGATCGACTGCGGGCTTCCTTGACTTCGGCGAAGCGCTGCTGTAAATCGGGATTGTCGCCATCCACACTCAAGGCAAATTGCAGGTTGTTCAGCGTGTATTCGTGGGCGCACCAGACTCTGGTACTATCGGGCAAGTTTCGCAGTTGTCCCAGAGAGGCTAACATTTGGGCGGGAGTGCCTTCTTTGAGCCTGCCGCAGCCTCCAGCAAATAAGGTGTCGCCGCAGAACAACTCGCCGATTTCGCTGGGGTTGCTGGGGGGGAAATAGTAGGCGATGTGAGCTTTTGTGTGGCCGGGTAGGAAGAAGATTTCGGCGGTTCTGTTGGCGAAAGAAACTCGATCGCCCGCTTGTAAAAACACTTGCTGTCCGGGTATTCTGCCTCGGTCTTCTGCGCCACCGTAAACTTTAATTTGGGGAAAGCGATCGATCAGTTCCTGATTGCCGCCTATGTGGTCGCTGTGGTGGTGGGTAATGAAAATTGCGGTTAATTCGGCTCCGAGTGCTTGCAGTTGCTCTAATACTGGCTGCGATCGTGCTGGATCGACGACGGCTGCTGTGTGGCGATCGGGGTCGTGCAGCAAGAAAATGTAATTGTCGGACAGTACCGGAAGCCGATAAACCTGCATATAAAAGTGCCTCTCTCGGAAAAATATTATATAATTAAGTTAGTCTGAACGCTATCCCAAGGCGGATTGCAGATTTATTAAGTCCGCATATCTATCTTGGGAAGTAAAACTCTGATAGGTTATTTCTGCTGTTGAGCAAATTGATTTGCGGTCGGGTACGCATTATTTTTTGGTCAAGAACGGCAATCCACTTTAACTATTTTTGCATAAAAGCGATCGAATAAATGCGAACAGCTCACAACAAATCGAACTTAACAATTTCTCAAAAAGTCGATCGGATTGTAGCGTCTGGAAAGATCACTCGCAGGGAACACTTAGTTTTGACTTCGGCTATCCTGTCAGATGATAAAATTTCAGAAGAGGATCGACATCAGATTAATCGGATATTTGATTATATCCAAATTGGTCGCCTCAAGTTTATCGAGTGAACAGAAAGACTTGCACAGTCAGCATCTATCTGGAGTGTAAAAAGCGTTTTTTAGGAGTGCGATCGTGTCCCGCACAGCAAAGCCTATATATTTCGCTTGAATCCTCCGGGTCACGCCGAGCGTGAAAGCGTCAGATGTGGAAGTCTCAAATTAACAAGGCTTTTGGCAATCCCAGCTACAAAAACAGGCAGAAGAAAATGAGTGCAGAAAAACAAACTATTTTGGTGACGGGCGGAGCTGGATATATTGGCTCTCATGCGGTATTAGCGCTGAAAAACGCCGGTTATGGTGTGGTGATTTTGGATAATTTAGTTTACGGTCACAGAGATTTAGTAGATCGGGCTTTGCAGGTGGAGTTAGTAGTTGGCGACACGAACGATCGCACTCTTCTAGACAACTTGTTTGCTACGCACAAGATTGATGCTGTAATGCACTTTTCTGCTTACGCTTACGTGGGCGAATCTGTTACCGACCCAGCTAAATATTATCGCAACAATGTCATCGGCACTATTACGCTTTTGGAAGCAATGATCGCTGCTGACGTGAAGAAATTTGTGTTTTCTTCTACTTGCGCGACTTACGGTGTACCGCAGAAAATTCCGCTCACAGAAGACCACCCGCAAAATCCGATCAATCCCTACGGTGCTACTAAGTTAATGGTAGAAAGGATTTTGTCGGATTTTGACGCTGCGTATAATTTCAAGTCTGTTTGTTTCCGCTATTTTAACGCGGCTGGGGCTGACCCTAACGGGTTGTTAGGAGAGGATCACAATCCTGAAACTCACCTCATCCCGCTGGTGTTGTTCGCGGCTTTGGGTAAACGAGATTCGATCGCGATTTTTGGCACGGATTACGAGACTCCTGACGGTACTTGCATTCGGGATTACATTCACGTTAACGATTTGGCATCTGCTCACATTTTGGGATTAGAATATTTGCTAAATGGTGGCAAATCTGATTTCTTTAATTTGGGCAACGGCGGCGGGTTTTCGGTGAAAGAGGTGATAGAAGCGGCTCGCCAAGTGACGGGAAAAGAGATTAAAGCTGTTGAGCGTGAACGGCGTCCGGGCGACCCGCCTGCTTTGGTTGGCAGCAGCAAAAAGGCGATCGAAACCTTGGGCTGGTCTCCAGAATATCCAGACATCAAGAATATTATATCCCATGCTTGGCACTGGCATCAAAAGCGTCACAGTTAGCATAAACTCAAATAAAAAAAGTGCAAAAATAGAGTCTTAAATAATGTTAAACACTCACAAAGATTTTTGTTTTTGCACCTTAGCTTTTGGGAAAAAGTATCGCGAATTAGCCAAACAACTAGCAGCAGACTTAGAAACTCATTCTCTAGGGACGATGCTAGTTGTTTGTACTGACAACCCAAATGACTTTCAGGATTTGACGAATGTTTTCGCCTTTAAAAAAAGTCGCGAAGGTGTAGATTATTGTTAGAATGATAAACGATTTGCACTAAAAAAAGCCTTAGAATTATGCCGAGTGACAATTTTTGTGGATGCAGATACAAGAATCCTAGGAAAAGTGCCGGAGAGAGAATGGATGCCAGGAATTACTTGTAAAGGGTTTATTCCCATTCTAGAACATCCACCAAATCAATCATTGCCGGGGAGAAAAGAGGCAATTCACAAATTAGCAAAAAAGCTAGAAATTCCATTGAAAAATGTAAGTTTTGTTCCCGAAAACTTGTTCGTAATTGCGAGAGACAATGGGAAAGAAATTCAGTTTATTCAAGAATGGGAAAGATTGGAAGATTTTTTGAAGTGCAAAAAGTCAAAACAAAAGACGGTAATCCCATTGGGTTAGCAACTGCTAAAGTTGGCTGGAATATTCGTAATGACGGGTGGCAGGAACTCGCTCAAATTAGGGAGCATTCTTTGGCTCATTGGGACTGGCAAAAAAATCAAGTAAGAACCTTTTGGGATAAGGTTTGGGATAAATTGCAGTTTGAGAATTGGCAATATCTCTATCGGTTATTAAAAACACAGTTAATTGCCTTATTAAATTTCGATTTTTACTATCGTTAGATAAAAGATATGGATAGAGGATTTCTCACCATTTTAATTGGATTGTACTCGTTTCAAGACTGCATACATTTTCTAGCTTCAGTCATTCGATTTTAGATTTTAGATTTTAGATTTTGGATTGACTTGCGCGAGATAAACTCGGGGGCTTGAGGATTTTATATTTTAGATTTTGGATTGATTCCACGGATAAATCACGTGGCGGGTACCACCTTTGAAATTCGCTTGTCAGGAAGTTTCACCGCGAACCGATTCTTATTTTAATAGATAGAGTCCCGCGATTTTTATATCCCTTACTTTGGGTGTTCGGAAATGTGAGATTGCAGGCCGCACCGAAACACGAAAATCCTGTTTTAGCATCGCGACAAGCTAAGCTGGCTTTGTACGGGGAATCTCTGTTTGAGAAAACTATTTATATGGATTGTGATATTTGTTTGCTGTCGCCAATAGATGAGGTGTTTGATTTTCTGGATGAAGTAGATTTGCTGATAACAGAAGATGTGCAGCCTGCCATTGCTAAAGCAGCAAATTTATTAAGAGTTAAGCAGGATATTCTGTCAACTTTGCAGTCTGTCGGGTTGCCGCTAAATGAAAATAGCATTCAATACAATGGCGGATTTATCGCTTTTACGAAAAGCAGTAAAACTCAGGAATTGTTTATAAAGTTTAAGAAATATTTCGAGATGGTAGTGGCGCATCAAAATGTGCTAATAGTGAAAGACTAGGGCGCTTTTGCGGCGGCTGTTGAATCGGTGAAACCGAAAATGACAACTTTGTCCCCGGTTTACAACTACTTGGATAAGTGGAAAGATGTTTATAGGATCGACAAACCGATTAAAGTAATGCACTGCACTTATCCTTACCGCCCTCAGTACGCGAAGAACGTGACGCGATCGCTCTTTACTAGAATAGTCGATCGCATGGCTAAAATATTTTTACCAAATCAACTTAACAATCCCTTTGCGCGACTTACGGCGTACCGCAGAAAATCCCGCTCACAGAAGACCACCCACAAAACCCGATCAATCCCTACGGTGCTACTAAGTTAATGGTAGAACGGATTTTGTCGGATTTTGACGCTGCGTATGATTTCAAGTCTGTTTGTTTCCGCTATTTTAACGCGGCTGGGGCTGACCCTAACGGGTTGTTAGGAGAGGATGACAATCCTGAAACTCACCTGATCCCACTGGTGTTGTTCGCGGCTTTGGGTAAACGAGATTCGATCGCGATTTTTGGCACGGATTACGAGACTCCTGACGGTACTTGCATTCGGGATTACATTCACGTTAACGATTTGGCATCTGCTCACATTTTGGGATTAGAATATTTGCTAAATGGTGGCAAATCTGATTTCTTTAATTTGGGCAACGGCGGCGGGTTTTCGGTGAAAGAGGTGATAGAAGCGGCTCGCCAAGTGACGGGAAAAGAGATTAAAGCTGTTGAGTGCGATCGGCGTCCGAGAGACCCACCTGCTTTGGCTGGCAGCAGCGAGAAAGCCATCAAAACCTTGGGCTGGTCTCCAGAATATCCCGACATTGAGAACATTATCTCCCATGCTTGGCAGTGGCACCAAAAACGCCACAACTCTTAGTCTGTAAGGTGCAGCGCACCTTACCATTACAGCAAAGTTTGATTGAATTCTTGTGGGGAGTAGGGGTTGGGCGTCCAGCCCGCCCCAAAAATACAATATGCTAATAATATCTGCTAAATCGGGACAACTGGGCAACCGACTGCTGCTTTTTGCTAATTTCATTGCTTGGGCGATCGAGCATAATTTGACTGTTCTCAATCCTGCTTTTGACGAATATGCAGAATTCTTTGTGGGAACCGCCGGGGATTTTTTGTGTTGTTATCCTCCTCCATATTTTACCGCAGCAGGCAACAAGTTTGTCAGAAGCAAATATTATAATTGTATTAAGTATTTAAGCCACAAAAAAATTTTCAAAACGCAAGAAATAACCCGAAAACAACCTTTTAGTTGGCTCAAATATCAGGACATCGAACAAATCAAGCACGGTTCAATTGTTTTTTTTCAAGGCTGGCTATTTCGAGATGGCTGGTTTGTAGAAGATGTCCCCTATTTACACAAGTACGCCGACCCAATTAGAGCATACTTTGCACCATTAGAGCGATATAGAATCAATGTATATCGTTTGATATTGAATTTAAAAAATAACTCTGATCTGCTCGTCGGAATTCACATCCGTCAAGGAGATTATGCTCAGCATCAAAAGGGGAGATACTTTTACACAACTCAGCAATATTTAGAAGTCATGAATTCTGTGGTAAGGCTATTTGACGGAAAAATAATCAAGTTTTTGATTTGTTCTAATGTTCCGCAAAATCCGAGTTTATTGGAGAGTTTTAACTGTGGATTTGGCAGCAGTCATTTAATTGAAGATATGTATGCTTTGGCTGAATGCGACTATGTTGTCGGGCCGCCTAGCAGTTATACTATGTGGGCTTCTTTTTATGGAGATAAACCTCTTTACATGATCCGCGATGTCAATAAAACAATTAATCTGAAAGATTTTGTACATTTTTATGAATGGCAAGGAATTTTTCACGAGCGAGATGACTGGAGTGAGAGCTTTTGGGAGTGGACACACGCTCGGTAAATAAGTAAATCAATACGTAAATCAATGAATTCAAATAAATTAGCAGTCAAGGGATTTATCACTATTTTAACCGGTCTTTACTCTTTCCAGGATTGCGTTCATTTTCTGGCGTCTGTTAGGAAGTTTCACCGGGAACCGATTATTATTTTAATAGATAGAGTACCTCTAATTTTATATCCTTTACTTCAGGTGTTCGGAAATGTCATATTGAAACCTGCACCTTCTAATGAAAATCCTGTTTTGGCGTCGCGACAAGCTAAGCTGGCTTTGTACGGGGAATCTGTTTTTGAGAAAACTATTTATATGGATTGTGATATTTGTTTGCTGTCGCCAATAGATGAAGTTTTTGACTATCTTGATGAAGTAGATTTGCTGGTGACGGAAGATGTGCAGCCTGCCATTGCTAAAGCGGCAAATTTATTAAGAGTCAAGCAGGATATTCTGTCAACTTTGCAGTCTGTCGGGTTGCCGCTAAATGAAAATAGCATTCAATACAATGGCGGATTTATCGCTTTTACGAAAAGCAGTAAAACTCAGGAATTGTTTATAAAGTTTAAGAAATATTTCGACATCGTAGTTGCAAATCAAAATGTGCTATTATTGAAAGACCAGGGTGCTTTTGCAGCGGCTGTGGAATCGGTGAAACCGAAAATGACAGTTTTGTCCCCTGTTTACAACTACTTGGATAAGTGGAAAGATGTTTATAGGATCGACAAACCGATTAAAGTAATGCACTGCACTTATCCTTACCGCCCTCAGTACGCGAAGAACGTGACGCGATCGCTCTTTACTAGAATAGTCGATCGCATGGCTAAAATATTTTTACCAAATCAACTTAACAATCCCTGGCGTTTAAAATAATTAAAGTTTGTTGGCAAACTGCATCAAAAGCAACAAAATTCTGCCCAAAATAAAAAAAATTAGCCTCAACATATCCGAAAATTTACCTATAAGAATTATTGCTGGCTGGAATAACAGTCTGGGGTTCATCATTGTGTTTTTTTTACCAAAAGACGCGTTGCTGCCCTTTGCCCTGGTTAAAAACCCGGTTGCTTTGGTCGGGAGTGCGTGAGTCCCCATCGCCTTGACAAAAGCTCGGTTAAGCAGGAAAATTAAACAAATGTTTTAAACAAAATACTCAGTGAAAGTTTCATTAGTAGTGAGCGATTTGTCAGGAGGAGGTGCAATTCGTGCTTTTTTATTAGCTCAAGTCTTGATAGAGCTTAAATGTGATGTAGAAGTTGTGGGATTTCAGTTTGGCACGGAATTGTATGCTACTCCTCCCAGAGATATCCCGGTATGTGCGATACCGGGTAAAAATTATCCGGGGTTTTTAATGGATGCTCAAAAACTTTGGAAAAAAATAGATGGGGATATTATTTATGCAGTCAAACCTAAACCTACAAGCTTTGGGTTATCACTGCTGAAAAAACTGGATACTCGCCACTTTATAATTTTAGATATAGACGACTGGGAACTGAGCTGGTACGGCGGAGATGAATGGAAATACCGTCCATCTTTCAAACAACTTTATCGAGATATTTTTAAACACAACGGTCAATTGAGAGAACCAGATCATCCCCTCTATCTCAAGTGGATGGAAAGTCTCATTCACCGTGCGGATGCAGTCACCGTTGATACTGAGTTTTTACAACAGCGTTTTGGTGGTGTATATTTGCCTAATGGTAAGGATACTGCAATGTTCGACCCTGCTAAATACAATCCTGAATTGAGCAGACAGCGTTACGGCTTGTCCGGGTATAGAGTTCTGATGTTTCCGGGGGCACCGCGACCTCACAAAGGTGTTGAGGATGTTTTGATGGCCCTCGAACAGTTAAATGAGCCCGATTTAAAATTAGCGATCGTCGGTGGGAGTCCTTATGATGATTATGATGATAAACTTGTGAAACAATGGGGGCGTTGGATTATTAAACTGCCAAGGTTTCCAGTGGAGACAATGCCGTCCGTTGTAGCGGCGGCTCATGTTGTCGTTGTTCCTCAGCGAGAAACTCTCACAGCCGTGGCTCAGTTTCCGCTCAAGCTGACAGATGGCATGGCAATGGCTAAGCCTGTTTTGTCTACGCGAGTAGGGGATATTCCAGCAATTTTAGGAGGAACGGGTTATTTAGTCGATCCGGGTTCTCCCGCTCAAATTTCACAAAAAATTCAATGGATATTTCAAAATTTGACAGCGGCTAATTTACAAGGAATGAAAGCTCGGGAAAGATGTGTGAAAAAATATAGTATTCAAGCAATGAAACCGATACTTTCAGATATAATCGCAGGTATGTAAATGTTATTTTAAACCGACTCACGGGAGGAAGAAAAACTGGCTGTTATTAAAGAATATTTTGAGATGCCGTACTGTTTAGCTGGGAATGCTTCATGTCTGCCAATAAGCTACTCCTAAAATTTGCCAGACGATATCCCGGCAGGATTCTCTTAACCGTGATGCTGGGTTTTTCTGGCGCTTTATTCAACGGTATCAGCACTACTCTGATTGTACCAGTGCTTTTAAGTTTTTTAGATCACGCTATCGAGCTGCGCGGCGCTCCATCTCTAATTAAAACTTTGATGTATCCCTTTGAGGGAATGCCCGAAAATCAGCGTTTAATGTTGATGACCGGGGCGGTTGTGCTGGCAATTTTTTTTAAAAATGTTGCGAGTTATATCAATACTTTAGTAGCTACTTCTTTGACGCGATCTTTGACTTTTGATTTGCGAGAAGCAGGTTTGCGGTTGTTGTTAGAAGTAGATTTAGATTTTTACTCTAAAACTAAAGTCGGCGATTTAATTAATAGATTGGGCGGAGAGATTGGTCGGACTGCTAGTGCAGTTGGTACGGCCATCGGAATGTTTACTACCTCAATCACGGTTTTGGTTTTTGTGGGTCTGCTACTTTCGATCTCGTGGAAACTGACGGTGACAGCTACAGTTTTGCTGGCGTTAGTTGCTTGGGCCAATCAATATATTATTAACCGTTCCAAGCATTTTGGCCACCTGCTTTCTGAAATGTCGAAAGATTATTCGGTTAGGGTGCTGGAAACCATTACGGGGATTCGGCTGGTCAAGTCAACGGGGAACGAGGAAAGGGAGTATCAGCGCATCAAGCATTTAATTCAAAGGCGAGAACAAGCGGATTTTCAGGCTCAGGTAAATTATGCGGCGATCGCCCCAATTAACGAAGTTGTTAATTTGATAGTTATAATTTTGATTGTATTTATAGGTCGCACAATATTTGCGAATGAGATAGAGTCTATTGCTACCATTTTATTAACCTATTTATTGGTACTGTTTCGATTGATTCCTTTAATTTCACAGTTGAATAGCGGGCGCAGTCAATTTGCTAATACGTCGGCTAGTGTAGAGGTGGTTAATGATTTTTTGAGGCGGGACGACAAGCCATTTATGAAGCCTTTTAGTGGGCAGGCTCCTGTGCCGTACACTCATTTGCGATCGGGAATTCATTTTAATAAAATATCTTTTAGTTATCCTAACCACAAAAATTTAGTTTTGCAAGGAATTGATTTATTTCTACCTCATGGCACTACTTTGGCTTTGGTAGGAACTTCGGGTTCTGGTAAGTCAACTTTGGCAGACTTACTGCCGAGATTTTACGATCCTACTGAAGGTAATATCTCGATCGATGGCAGGGATTTGCGCGAATTTGACTTGAAAAGTCTCAGACAAGCTATGGGTATTGTTAGCCAAGATACGTTTTTGTTTAATGCTTCAGTGCGCGAAAATATTGCTTATGCTAGACCCCAAGCGACTGAGGAAGAAATTGTGGAAGCAGCGAAGGGGGCGAATGCTTATGAGTTTATCCAACTGTTGCCGGAGGGGTTGGATACTCAAATTGGCGATCGGGGCGTGATTTTATCGGGAGGGCAGCGTCAGAGAATTTCAATTGCTAGAGCCCTGCTGCAAAACCCGGAAATCTTAATTTTAGATGAGGCAACGAGTTCGCTGGATACGGTTTCGGAAAGGTACGTGCAAGCGGCGATCGAGAAATTGAGTTGCGATCGCACAACCTTAGTAATCGCCCACCGCCTCTCCACAGTCCAAAAAGCCCACAAAATCGCCGTGATCGATCGCGGACAAGTAGTAGAAATGGGTTCCCACGAAGAATTGCTAGCAAAAGGAGGATACTACACTCGCTTGTATTCAGTGCAATTTGCCGAAGAAACCGCTCGCGATGAAGCTCTCATTAGAGGTTCTTACGAAATTCGCACTCGCCTGACTCCCATGATAGCTTACCTCAAAATGCTAGTAGATGAAATGGTAGACTCTCCCGAAGAAAGAGACGAGTTAATCCGAGAATCATTTCACTCTGCTGCTAATATTTTCACTACTTTAGAATTTATAGAAAATACTATTAAGCGTCAGGCTGTTAAAAAGTAGTCATTAGTCATTAGTCAACAGTCAACAATTACTAATTACCACTTACTAACTACCAATTACCATGTCCAAATATTATGTATTTTTTACCCGAAATATCTTGCCCCAACCCAATGTAGCGAGCTTAGTTCAAGTTGCACACTCTGCCAATGCCGCAGCAAACCTCGGTTATCCAGCAGTGTTGGTATACCTCCGCAAAGGCTGGAGTGCTTTGAATCCGGTTGATTGGCTTTTTCCTTTTCAACCCAGGGAACCCGATGACAAACTTGCCAAAATTTACAATATTCAAGATAAATTAAAAGTAGCAGATTTACCGATGCCGTGGCCGATCGATTTTTGGGACAGCAAGTGGACGAGTTCGAGTACAATAGTATCAAAATACTACTTACCGATTCACCTGCTTAAATCGACTCAAATTGTCCACACCCGCGACTGGAACTTTGTCAAAGCAGCAGTTAAAAACGGAATTCCCGCTATCTACGAACAGCATCACCATGAAAACAAGCAGTTTGAATCAGAAATTGTCCGCAATCCTCTGTTTCAGATTTCCGTAACTGTTGCCGATACAGTGCGAGACAGCATGATTTTGAATGGGATGCCACCGGAAAAAGTAATTACGCTGCACAACGGTTTTAACCTTTTGTTTCTCGCCAGACAAACAGAAGCAGCCCAGAATTGGCGACAGCAATTATTAGAAGATGACAGACAGCATTTAGCAGTTTATGCAGGCGGAATTTACCCATTTAAAGGTGTTGATATGTTGGTGGATGTGGCTAAGGAGTTGCCGCGAGTTCAATTTGCGATCGCGGGCGGTGATTCATCCCAAGTAACAGCCTACCAGCAATTAGCCAAATCCAAGCAAGTTAACAACATTAAATTTCTCGGCTACCTGCCTCAAAATCAACTTGCTAGCTTGCTGCAAGCAGCCGATGTTTTGACTCACCCGCACTGTTTGACAGAGGCCGCGACGTTCACATCTCCTTTAAAATTCTTTGATTACATGGCATCAGGAACTCCGATTGTAGCGACGGAGATTGCATCTTTAATGGAATTTAAATCGGGAAATATCGCTGCTACTTGGTGCGAACCGGATAACCCGTATGAATTTGCAAAAAGCATTCAAGCTTGTTTAACAAAATATCCCAGGAAGGTCGCAGGTTATGCAGAGACGATGGATTTTGTCAAGCAATTTTCCTGGGAAAATAGGCTACAGAAAATTATGGTTTATGTCGAAGAGTCAGTGCGATATCCGATAATTCAAAATTCCGTAGGGGCGGGTTTTACCAACAATCATCGCCTCAAATAAACAATCTCATAAACCCGCCCTGCCCAACGCAAAAACCACATTTATTATTAGTAGGGGCGGGTTTTACCAACAATCATCGCCTCAAATTAATAATCTCATAAACCCGCCCCGCCCACACGCAAAAACCAGATTTATTACTAATAATGAACCCAAAATTTATCGGCACAATCACCACCTATCCAGGCATGAACCAAAGCGACTGGCTGTGGCAACAAACCCCCCAAAACTTCGGCAAATGGGGAAACATTCAAATGCTAGCCAACCACCCCGAACCAGACTTTTTACTCATGTATCAATTCGACTTTCCCCGATCGCCAAAACAGCAATCCTGGCTCGACAAAATCCGCCGTCCAAGCCCCCAAACTCCAGAAAATGACATTCGAGACAAATTGCGCGGTGTCCCCAAGGAACGCATAATTTACCTGATCCGCGAGCCACCATTACCAGAAGTTATTGAAATTACCAAAGCCAACTACGAACAAGCCAAACTTTACTGCGGTTACATTTCCGGGCCAGACGACTTCGCACCCAACCCCAATTATATGCCCGCGATTTGGTATCACTCTAACTCGTTTCGAGAACTAGATGAAATGCCTGCGCCGCCTAAAACTAAATCCTGTTCTTGGATTACTTCAGGTGTTAGCCGCAGCGCCAATCACCGCCACAGATTAGACTTTATCAAATTGCTGCAAGAACGAGAATTAAATTTTGACCTTTACGGGCGAAACTTGCCAACTTGGGCGCGCGGGAACGGCACTGTAAACAATAAATGGCACGCTGTCGCACCATACTATTACAACTTAGCTATTGAAAATTATGCCGAAAACGATTGGTATGTCAGCGAGAAGCTTTGGGATGCTTTGTTAGCTTGGTGTTTGCCAATTTATTACGGCGGTTCTGCGGCGGATAAATTGCTGCCGGCGGGGAGCTTTCTGCGGCTTCCCAGTCTGGATGAGAAAGGAGTTGAATTTATTCAAGAGGTTGTGGCTAATGCGGATTATTGGCATGAAGCCAGGGATAAAATTGCTGAAGCCAGACAAATCATTCTCCACGAATTGAACTTGCTCAATTGGCTGTCTAACTTTGTATCTTAGGAAATAGCACAATGACAGAAAACCAAAATCAACCCAGAGAATACGATGCCGTACTCGGCGGTCAAAATCCTCCCCCCATAGGTGCTGCTGTTTTAGGTGGCATTACGGGTGTTAAGAGTCGTTTGGCTTCACTGATTGTTGAGGTAAAAATTGCTGCATTGTCTGAAGCGATCAAATATGGAGATGCAGGTTTAGATTTAATAATTGGGGTACTGCAAGATGAATCAATGGCGGTGAAGTTTGCAGCCTATTCGCTGTTGAAGGATAGAGATGAACCAAATATAAAAGAGCAGTTACAAAAATATTTTCCTACTTTTGACTTCGATGTGATAACAGTGGATGCTGAAGGAAAAGAAAACAGTCGTCGCCGTCATTATGCTCACTTCTTCGCAGAAGACTTAGGAAATGGAGTTGTGCTGGAAATGGTTTATATTCCCGGCGACACTTTTATGATGGGTTCCCCAGCAACAGAAAAATATAGTTCCGATAGCGAACGTCCGCAGCATCAAGTAACAGTACCCGCTTTTTTTGCAGGCAAATATCCCATCACCCAAGCACAGTGGCAAGCAGTGATGGGAAACAACCCATCCTATTACATAGGTGAAAAACGTCCTGTAGAAAAAGTATCGTGGGATATGGCCGTCGAATTCTGTGGCAAACTATCGCAAAAAACCGGGAGAAAATATCGCCTCCTGAGTGAAGCAGAATGGGAATACGCCTGTCGTGCCCGAACAACAACCCCATTTCATTTTGGGGAAACTATTACCCCGGAATTAGTCAACTATGACGGATACAAACCCTACGCAAACGCCCCCAAAGGACTTTACCGCCACCAAACAACCGATGTCGGGATTTTTCCTCCCAATGCCTTTGGACTGTACGATATGCACGGCAATGTTTTGGAGTGGTGCAGCGATCGCACCGCTGCGTGGCACTCGAACTATAACGGCGCACCAACTGACGGAAGTTCCTGGGAAAGTTGCACAGGGGGTTGCCGGGTGCTGCGTGGCGGTTCCTGGATCAGCAAGGCGTACTCTTGCCGCAGTGCCAATCAGTTCTCGCTATTCGTACTCGCTCGCGAGCCCTACGCGGGGTTTCGCGTTGCGGTAGCGTCGGTTTCTCCCTAGTCCTAGTTTTCCCGCGAGGAGTCTTTTCTATCCTTTTACCCTTTAAATGATTCGGCGGTTGAAACCGCTTCTACACAAACAAAGTCCGCCTTCGCGGACTAATAGATATGAATGGAATTTGCACGCTTGCCAACGATACAGTTTACGACCAACTAATTGCCTTGCTCAACAGTATTGAAGTTATCTTAGGCTCAAATACTCCCGTCTGCATTTATCCTTTCGACGACCAAATAGAGCAAATCCAAGCTGAAATTGTTAACCGTCCCAACGTCTTTATTTATAAAGATAGCGCCTCAATTCAGCGATGGGATAAATTTATGCAAGCAGCGGCACCAGAGCGTTTGAACCGCAAAAAATTCCGGCTTTACGGCGCACATCGGCGCTTTTGCGCTTTCGACGGCCCGTTTGAAAAATTTATCTACATGGATGCGGATACTTTGGTGATGAATTCCCTTGATGCGGTTTTTCAGAAATTAGAGTCATCGGATTTTGTGGTTTATGATTTTCAATTTCGAGATCCAACTAAAGTATACAATATTCAGTCACCAAAACTCCTCGAAGTTTTTGAGCAAAATCGGATAGACTCGGAAATATTTTGTTCGGGATTTTATGCCAGCAAGCAAGGATTGTTTGAGCAAAACACTAGGGAATGGCTGTTAGCTCAACTGCAATCGGGCGAGGCGGAAATGCTGTATGAAGGTGCGGGAGAACAGCCGTTGCTCAATTATATGGTGATGAAAACGGGGATGAATAGCTATAATTTTGCTTACAGCCTCCCGGATGGCGAAAAAACTGGGTGTAGCGTCACTTCTAAACATTTTGAAGAGCAAGATAGAATTTTGTACGACAAGGGAAACCGACTTACTTACATTCATTATATTGGTGTGCCGCCGGATTTAATTCGGAGAGTTTGTGCGGGCGAAAATATTGACTTTCCCTATCGCGATTTGTTCCTGCATTACCGCTATCTCCGCGAACCGTCCCAGCGTCCGATTTTTGCCGAAGCGCCAAAGTCTTATACTGAGGTTTCTGCGCCGAATTTGTTAAAAAGGGTATTGAGAAGGTTGAGGATAAATGTATGAATCGCGGTATTTATATTGTTGCGAATGATAAGGTGATCGAAAGTGCGATCGCCCTTTTAAATAGCATACGTCTGTACAATTGTCAAGTACCTGTTTTTCTGATTCCCTTCGACGACAATTATCAGCAAGTCGCAGCTGCCCTCAGCAGTCTCCACGGGGTGCGATTGTTCCCAAATCTGGAGTTTGTGGAACAGTTTACCAGAGAAATTGGCCAAATGTTCGATCGCAACTTTTTAGCCCTCCCCAACAAAATGCGAAAACTCGCCACCTGGTTTGGCCCCCTCGACGAATTTCTGTACATCGATACCGATATCATCGTCTTTGAAGACATCGCAGCCAACTTAAACAAACTATCAGAAGTAGACTTTTTTTGCTGCGACTACCACCACCTCAGCGAAAAACTGCGAAATGTATTTTCACCCGCTGTACAACAACAGAATATCTTTACCGACTCCCAGCTTCAAGATGTATTCAACAGCGGTTTTTGGGCATCCAGAAAAGGAACTATTACAGAATCACAAATGTATGAGATTTTGCGAGAATGTTCGCAGCATCGAGAATATTTTGACTTTACTCAAAATGTCACAGACCAACCTATACTAAATTATATCATTCTTAAGCTGATTGCCAAGCGCTGCAATCTTGTTAAAGATTCACCAAGCGAACCTGGAAGCTGGGCTGGTTCCAAGCATTTTCAAGAAATGGATTATGTTCTTTATGACAAAGGCAAAAGGTTAAAATATATTCACTGGGCGGGAATACCAATTAAATCGGGTAGTCCTTATTGGCAACTTTGGAAACATTATCGTTATCTCAATGAGGAACCACCAAATTTAGTGCAAAAAATATTTCGGGCTTTCAGTAGCTGAGGATAAAATCATATGTTGTATCATGATCAACCAGCTTTGCAGAACAGGCAAGATGCCTGTTCCACAATTCATAAATTTGGGGGTGCTTTTGACAACAGACAAGCTTTGAAGAACAGGCAAGATGCCTGTTCCACAATTCATAAATTCGGGGGTTTTTCTGACAGCCAACAAGCTTTGAAGAACAGGCAAGATGCCTGTTCCACAATTCATAAATTTTGGCGTTTTTCTGACAGCCAACAAGCTTTGAAGAACAGGCAAGATGCCTGTTCCACAATCAATAAATTTTATTTCTTGTGGTGTGGGCATCTTGCCCGCACCTAAAAAGCAATATATATGCGCTGGGTTACTTATTAACTAAAAAACTATGGCTGACGGCATTTATATTCTGGCAAACGATGTTGTTTTCGACCACTTAGTCGCTTTATTAAACAGCCTCGAAGTCAACGGGGCAAAAAATATTCCTATTTGCATCATTCCCTACGATGACAGGATGAAAAAAGTGCAAGTAGAAATTGCAACTCGTCCTCATGTCACCCTGTTTGAAAATACCGATTCCCTCCATTTCTGGGAAGACTTTGCGACTCTAGTTTGGAAAACTCATGCAAAAGCTCAAACAGTTTGGCAATCTAAAGGTTTGAAACCTGTTCAATGTTTGGAGATGCACCGAAAATTATGTTGTTTCGACGGCCCTTTTGATAAATTCATCTATTTTGACGCAGACACTCTGTTAATGGGTTCTCTAGATTACATTTATCAAAAACTCGATGATTTTGATTGGGTAGCAAACGATTTTCAATACAAATCCGACCTCAATTATATATTTGATTTTTCCTCCCCCAAATTACCTCAAGTTTTAAACTTGGAGGAACTGCAATCTCATACTTTTTGTGCGGGTTGGTTTGCGTCAAAAATAGGGGTTTTTAGTCGAAATAATGCTTCTCAATTTATAGAAAAATTAACATCAGGAGAAGCGGAAATTATGTCTTTGCGGGGCGCTGACCAATCTTTACTTAACTATTTAGTTGCCCGCAGCAAAATATCTTTTTACAACTTTGCATATACTCAACCCGAACAGGTGACGGGGAATCATTGGTCTTCTCAATTTGATGTGATAGATTATGTTCTATATGACAAAGGGCGACGGTTGACTTATTTGCATTACATGAGTATTTCGGCTGCAAAGTTTACTCGATTGTGTGCTGGTGAAGATGTGGAGATTCCCTACCGAGATGTATTTCTGCATTACCGTTATTTGAAGTCGCCGGAAAAATGCCCCAAACTCACATCCCCAAGTTTGCTAGTGCGCGGATACAGAAATGCCAAAACCTTTGTCAGGCAAAAAAATATCAACTTTAGGTATAGATTGGCAAATACAGAAATGAATATTTTCCGAAAAGCTGGCAGAAAAATTCGCAGTTTACAACTCGAAAATAAAGTTTACCAACAGTATTACAAAATTATGATGGACTTGCGGACAAGCCTTCTAGGCGTTCGCTTAACTTCAATTCGGCGTCCGTCTGTGGCCAACAGAAGTAAAATATCTCTAGCTATTACCCATTTTAACCGTTCTAGTTTGGTTGTAGGGGCATTGTGCAATGCTTTGTATGACGATCGGATTGATGATATTATTATTTACGATGATGCTTCCTCTCCCGAAGAGTTTTCTAGGATGCAAGCAAATATAGCAAACTTGTCACCTAAGATTTCTATCCGCAGAGGTGAGCAAAATTTTGGTGCGTATAAAAGCAAAATTATGGCGATTTCCCACTGCAAAAATGAGTGGGCAATTATTCTTGACTCTGACAATGCCTTGAGCGAAACTTATGTCGATAGACTCTACCACATAACTGCATGGAATCCCAACCTAATTTACTGTCCGACATCCGCAAATCCCTACTTTAACTTTAAATTATTTTCTGATACAGAAATCAATCTTGAAAAAGCACGAGAATTAATTCTAAATAATCCCAATCCTAAATTATTTCGCAATTTTATTAATGATGGAAACTACTTCGTCAATGTACAGAAATACCTGGATTGTGCCGAGGATAATCAAGATATTTGCGTGCAAGCTTCCGATGTCGCCGCTTTCAATTATTTGTGGTTAAAAAGTGGCGCCAGCTTGTATGCTGTGAGTAATTTAAGTTATTATCATCGGCTACATTCAGGCAGTTATTGGCTAAGTACAATGACTGATTCTAAAAAAGTTTTGAATAAAATTATCGAAGCCATTACTACTCACAAAAAGTGCGATTTTTCCTAAAAAATAATGATATAATCGCAGCATTTCGCTGGCAGAGAAATCTCACAAGTTGGCGAATTCAAAAAATCAACAATGTTCAATTTAAGTTGCGGAATTTCTGGGATAGATAGCATCTAACTGTACTCTAACCGTACACAGACTGAATCCACTCCCATTCGCGCCTTAAACCTTCTTCTAAAGCAACCTGCGGCTGATAACCTAAGATTTTCTGGGCTTTAGACACATCCGCGCTAGTGTGCCGCGCGTCTCCCCTCGCAGCTTCGGTAAAATCTATCCGAATAGGTCGATCGACAATCCTTTGTATTGTATCAATAACTTCTTTTAAAACTACCCGACTTCCCCCACCAATATTAAAAACTTCCCCCGCAGCTTCCGCAACCTCAGCCGCCGCTAAATTCGCCGCCACGCAATCGCTGATAAACGTAAAATCCCGCGTTTGCAATCCGTCGCCGAAAATTGAAATTGCCTCGTCAAACAAAATCGACTTAAAAAACTTGTGAAAAGCCATATCGGGGCGCTGTCTGGGCCCGTAAACGGTAAAATAGCGCAGCGAAGTAGTCGGAAGACCAAAATTTTTGTAATAAAGTCCGCACAAACGTTCACCGGCTAATTTCGTAATTCCGTAGGGAGAAACCGGCTGCGGACAAGCGTTTTCATTCGTGGGAAAAGATTCAGCATTGCCGTAAATAGAAGAAGAAGAAGCATAGACAAACTTTTTCAATTTTGGCGCATTTTTGGCTGCTTCTAATAATACTTGAGTGCTGTTAATATTGCGATCGGTATAGCTGCGAAAACCGTCGCCCCAGCTAGCACGAACTCCCGCTTGCGCCGCCTGATGAAATATTACCTTAGCATCGGATAAAAGCGATCGCCAATTTAGAGACACAATATCGCCTTCCACCAATTCAAAACCAGGATACTTTTCAAATCGTGCAATATTCTTGCGCTTGATCTCCGGATCGTAATAATCGTTGAACTCATCAACACCGATCACAGTGTCCCCTCGATTTAAAAGAGTTTCTACTAAGTTAGAGCCAATAAATCCCGCCGCACCCGTAACAATAACAATACTCATTAGATTTTAGATTTTAGATTTTAGATTTTAGATTTAAAAAAATTACACAAATTATTGCCTAAGTTGTCATCTTCTTCTTTCTCTTCCTCTGCGTTCTCTGCGTTCTCTGCGGTTCAAAAAGCCTCAAGTTAGGATAATCTTAGATAACTATCAACCCCTTTGCTTCTCACAAAAGAGGTTGATAGTTAACTTTCATTGTTCAAAAGAATCTAAATCCAGCGCTTGGGAACCTCCGCGTTCTAACTCGATCAAAAGCTTACCTAGCTGAGTCCAAACTAGCCAGCCAGTCAGTACCGTCAGTGGCAAAGCTAGGGCATAACAAAGTAGTTTGGGGAAGCCAAAAATCTCCATCCCCGAAGCTAAAAATACGCAAATACCGCCAGCCATTCCCAGAAAAGGTATGACCAATTGCAGCCTTGGCAGGTTAGCCAAGGTGCGAGTAGAACGATTTTTAGACCACTGTTGTACGGATTGTTTGAGAGTTGCTTCAAATGCTACGCCGGAGGCCATACCTGCTAGTAATCCAGCCGACATTAAAAAATAGGGAGGTTCTGGAAAATAATACACGAATAATTCCTTAATTTGGGTAATAGGAAATGGGGAATTGGGCATGGGGCATTGGCCAAACAGGGCATTGGGCATTGGGTATGGGGAATTAGTTATTAGAACCAACAACTAACAACCAATAAATAACCAATGACTAATGACTAATGACCAATGACTAATGACTAAAATCGAGTTAGCGCGGCTGCTCCTGCTGTGGAAAACTCCGTCAAAGCGCCTAGAGCAACGTTGAATAGGCGACTGGGCTGCAAGTCTTCCTTGACTAAGTTCCACAGGCTGCCAACTTCTTCGGTGTGGATTCGATCGTCCTCAATCAAAGCTAACATTAGCTGGCGTCTCAAAAACGACCCTTCCTCGGACAGCAAAAATTGCAAGCCTAGTTGTGCTGTGGGGAGCAAGTCGAAACTGCGATCGGATCGGGCGATCGCGATCATGTCCTCTAACCTGTTCCACTGGAATTTGCCATCTTTGAATAATACCTCAATCAGACGCCGCCGCAGTGCCGGAGATTCTCCGTTCAACAAACGCCGTGCTACATAAGGATACGCCACCTCGACTATCTTGAAATTCGGATTCAGCGTCAGGGCCAAACCTTCTTCTGTCACCAGAGAGCGAATAATTAAGGCAAATTTCGCCGGCACTCGGAAAGGATAATCGTACATCAACTCCGAAAACTGGTCTGTAATCGTCTTGAAGTTAAAATCTGACACCTTTTCGCCGACAATATCACCCAGTACAGATTCCAACGCCGGGACGATCGGCATAATATCTGTATCTGGCGTCAAAAAGCCAAGTTTGACAAAATCCTTGGCTAACTGTAAGTAATCTTTGTTGATCAAATGAACGACAGAATCAACCAAAGTTTCTTTAGTTGTTTCTTCCATCTGATCCATCATCCCAAAATCAATGTAAGCCATGCGGCCGTCCGCTAAGGCAAACAGATTTCCCGGATGGGGGTCAGCGTGAAAAAATCCGTGTTCCAGCAACTGCCGCAAACCGCTACGGACTCCGACTTCAATTAAACTATCGGTATCCAAACCTGCGGCTTTAACACTTGCCATATCTGTCAGCTTGATGCCGTCAATCCATTCGAGAGTGAGAACGCAATTTGAAGTATAACGCCAGTAAATGCTCGGAACTTTTACTGTCGGGTCGTCGGCAAAATTTGTAGCAAATTTCTCGGCGTTGCGTCCTTCATTGATATAATCAATTTCCTCGAACAATTTGATACCGAATTCATCGACTATTAAACAAAGGTCGTGACCGAGATTCAGCGGCAGCAAGGGGCCCAACCATCCAGCCGCCCAGCGCATTAAGTAAAGGTCAAGGCTCAAGACTGGCAGCAAATTCGGTCGCTGAACCTTGACTGCTACTGCTTCCCCGGTGAGGAGGCGAGCTCGGTAGACTTGACCGAGACTTGCCGCGGCGACAGGTTCGGGGGAGATTTCGCTGTAGGTTTCGCTAATTTGGCGATCGAGTTCCGCTTCAATAATCTCGAAAGCGCGCACCGAGTCAAACGGCGGCAATTGATCCTGAAGTTTGATCAATTCTTCGAGAAAGTCTTTGCGGATCAAATCCG
This sequence comes from Microcoleus sp. B5-D4, assembly GCF_036705145.1. Classification (NCBI taxonomy): domain Bacteria; kingdom Bacillati; phylum Cyanobacteriota; class Cyanophyceae; order Oscillatoriales; family Microcoleaceae; genus Microcoleus; species Microcoleus sp. B5-D4. Next base: position 36,803 of record NZ_JAUBTV010000010.1, read on the forward strand.
GTCTGGTAGAAAGGGCTTGGCCGACTTTAATGAAAGTGGGGCCCAAGCGAGTAAGTATTTGTCGCAGGTGGGTGGCCCGTTCCGGCTGGTGTGCTGCGACTTCATGCTGCCAACTGTCCCACAGCATCCCCAGCACAAAGCCTGCAAAAGACCAAATAACGGTAATTGCGCGCCAAATTGCTTTCCAAGGACGTTTGCGGTAATACTGAGCGATCGCTTGTGGATCGTAGCGTCTAGCCTGAGTGAATTGATACTGAGGCACTCGTTTATTTTCCTCTTATCTTCTGAAAATTACAGGTTAAATTGAGAATTGGGCATCGGCCATCGGCCATCGACCATCGGCCATCGGCCATCGGGCATAAAAGCATCGGGGATTGAAAGTCGAAAATTCAAAGTTAAAACATTAATTATTCTTCCTTCTTCCCTCTTCCCTCTTTCCTCTTCCTGACATCCGTTACATCCGTTACATCCGTTACATCCGTTACAGAATCCGTTGCCGAACTTCCTTCTTCATCATTGACCGATCGCACTGCAAGGTTTAGGCGAGCGGAAAATGCACCCGTGCGAGGCGGATTGCTAGCCTAAATTTGTTTCTTTTCATTAAATATAGTACATAAAAGTACAAGTGATCGGTCAAAATACTTAACAGCTCTCCCTGAACGCTGCACATTCTCACAGCAATGCAACCCTGCAATTTTTTTCTCCTCCTGCATTTCCCTCACTGATGCCATCGCGCCACAGCTACCGGATGCGATCGGCCTTTGCCAAGCAATCTTTCAGACCATAAATCGTCCGCTCTTGTTGATCCCTCGACAGTTCCGGGAACATCGGCAAAGACAAGACTTCGCGACAAACTTGCTCAGCCTTTGGCAACTGACCTGCTTGATAACCCAAAGATTTGTAAACAGGTTGCAGGTGCAAAGGTAACGGATAGTAAACCATCGAACCGATGCCGCATTCCTGCAACTGAGCCCGCATCCAATCTCGAAAATCGCCAGAGAGATTTTGCCCGTCTTCTGGACTTGTCAGCCGGATCGTGTATTGATTCCAAACTCCTTTTGCGAACGGCAATTCTTTGGGGACGGCAACTCCGGGCACGCGCGAGAGAAATTCGCTGTAAAGTGCCGCTTTCTCCCGTCGCTGGGCGTTCCAACTGTCGAGATACCGCAATTTAATGCTGAGAATCACCGCTTGCAGGGCATCTAAACGGCTGTTGTAGCCGATTTCTTCGTAGAAATACCTAGAAGACTGTCCGTGTTCTTTGAGCATTCGCATTTCTGCTGCGAGGGCTGGATCGTTTGTCGTCACCGCGCCACCGTCACCGCAAGCGCCTAAATTTTTGGTCGGATAAAAACTGAAGCAGCCGACATGGCCGATGCTGCCGACTTTTCGAGACTGCCACTCGGCCCCGACAGACTGGGCGCAATCTTCAATTACGGCTAAATTGTGTCGAGTCGCAATTTCCATCAGCCGAGTCATGTCTACCGGTTGGCCGAAGATGTGGACGGGCATAATTGCCTTGGTTTTGTCGGTAATTGCCGCTTCGAGGAGTTCGACATCCAGATTAAAAGTCTCGCTGTCAATATCGACAAACACCGGAGTTGCACCGACGGCGCTAATTGTCTCAGCCGAAGCAAAAAAGGTAAAAGGAGTGGTAATCACTTCATCGCCAGGGCCAATTTTGAGAGCTCGCAAAGCCAAAATCAGCGCATCAGTGCCGGAGTTGCAGCCAACGCACTCGGAAACTCCAGTGTAGTCGGCGAACTCTCGTTCAAAACTCTTCACGGCCGGGCCGCCTACGTAGCCGCCAGAGGCAAGCACTTTTTGCACCGCAGCGGTTATCTCGTCGCCAATCTGCGCGTATTGGCGGGTTAAGTCGAGGGGGGGAACATTATTCACTCTTCACACCATAAATTTCAAGCATTATCAAAGCAAATTCTTGCAGCAAAACTGTTTCCCTGAAACGTTTATTCAAATATCTTATATTTGGACAGGCAAACAATCACGTTATCTAAAGGGTGGGCCGGTGTTAATTGAGCTAGATTTTACAGATTTGGGTTGGGCTTTGGGGATGGTGGCGATCGCGATCGGGCTTTCGGCGTGGCAGGGATTGGGGCTGGAGGGGGCGATCGCGATCGCGGCGGGGCGCACCCTGATCCAGCTAATCTTAGTCGGGTACGTGCTCGCTGTCGTATTTGACCCGGAGGGGAAAAATCCTTGGCTGGTTTTAGCAGTTTTAGCAATCATGCTGACAACTGCTAGCATGGTTGCCAGCAACCGCATCAGCAAAAAAATCAAGAACTTACTGCCCTTAGTTTGGGGTTCAATTTTTATCAGTACGGCCTTGACTCTTGCCTATACAAACTTGCTAATTTTGCAACCTGACCCTTGGTACGAACCGCAATACCTGATTCCTTTAGCGGGTATGATATTGGGCAATGCCATGAATTCCGGGGCGATCGCGGGCGAAAGACTTGTGAGTACAGTTAATAGCAGCCACTTAGAAATAGAAACCCATTTAAGTTTAGGTTCGACGCCGCAGCAAGCAGTCAAACAATACCGCAAAGATGCCATCAAAGCTGGATTAATCCCCCTCTTAAATACAATGACGGTGGTAGGAATCGTGACTTTACCCGGAATGATGACAGGTCAAATGTTGAGCGGTGTCAGTCCTCTCGATGCAGCATCTTACCAGATTTTGATTATGTTTGTGTTAGCGCTGGCAACTGTAATCGCAACTCTGCTGTTGACTGAGGGATTGTCCCGGAAGTTTTTCAATCAAGATGCACAATTGATCAAATGCTAATTGGGAATTGGGAATTGGGCATTGGGCATTGGGCATTGGGAATTGATAATATAATGTAGGTAGGAACTTGTATGTGGCAGTATTTTTATGAACAGGCAAGATGCCTGTTCCACAAAGAGTGAGTTATCTTGTGGGGTGGGCTTCTAGCCCGCCCTAGCCATCACTAAGGAGAATAACCATGATTCAAACAGCAACTAAAACGCTAACTTTTGAAGAATTTGCGGAATGGAAGCCAGAAAACGGACGTTATGAACTGCACAATGGAGAGATTGTTGAAATGTCACAGCCATTAGGAAAGCATGAAAAAGTTGTCGGTTTTTCAGCCAGAAAATTGACCGCGCAATTCGATCGATTAAACCTTCCATACTTCATCCCTAAACAAGCATTAGTTAAGCCACTGGAAAATGAGTCAGCTTATTTACCTGATATTCTGATCTTAAATGAAACCAATTTAGCATCAGAACCTCTGTGGGAAAATTTCTCCACTGTGACTCAAGGGGCATCAATTCCGCTTGTTGTTGAAGTCGTTAGCACGAATTGGCAAGATGACTACATCAAAAAAGTAGGCGAATACGAACTAATCGGGATTCCTGAATATTGGATTGTGGATCATCTCGGTTTGGGCGGCCGTAGGTTTATCGGGAATCCCAAGCAACCGACTATTTCGATTTATCAGTTGGTTGATGGTGAGTATGAAGTTAGTCTATTTCGGGGAGATGAGACAATAGAGTCGCCCACTTTTCCTGAGTTGAATTTGACGGCGAAACAAGTTTTTCAAGCTGGATTGACCCCCGGTGAAATTGCTGGCGATGCGTGAGTGTAAATATTGCGATCGCTCTGACAAATTTTTCGCCCTCACGCACCCTACAACTACAACTACTTCGGTTCGTGACTCCCAATCCGCTTGCCTTCGCCATCGTACACCTGCATCGGGATTTTGGCATTTTCGGCGATCGCCTCCAAAGCTTTTTGCAATGTTTGAACGTGGTTTTCTACAGCTTGGCGAGTCTTCACAGCATTGTTGTTGTTTGCTTGGATGAAGGTTTGTTGCAGCTTCTGCACGTAACCTGGAGTCATCTGCACGGCAATCAAACCTTTGCTAACAGTATAGTCGCAAATCTTGGGGTTGCCTTTGCAAGTTCTATCTAAATCAGTGCGGGCTTTTTGCAGGTTCCTTTCTTCCTGCAACCTTACTTCTGCTTGCTGCAATGAAGTTTTGTAGGAAGCTATCAGCGGTTGGGCTTTCTGAGAATAGGCAGTTGCCGCCGGCACTTGCTCCGCGTAACTCAAAGCTCTTCGCCAGGATTCTGATGCTTTAAACCAGGCGTTTTTGCCCTCAAAAATTTGAGCTTCCGCTGCTAAAGTCACAGCTTGAGTATACGCATTTTCCGAAATTCCTTCGACATTTTTGCGCTCGCGAGCTTCTGAAAGTTTGGTTTCGTATTTGGGAACTAGCAGTTTAGCTTGTTGGTAAGATGTCGTGCCCGTGGGAATTTCTGATAGGATTACGAGGGCTTCTTCCCAACCTGATTGCACTTGAGCCCAAGTCTCGGCTGTCTGAGCTACGGCTTCGCGAGCTTCTGCTATTTGGGCTGTATTTTTGGCCGCGAGCAGCGTTTTTTCGGCTTTTTTCTCTGTGCTTAACTGCCGATTTCCTGTTGCTACATTCTTCCGGTATTCTTTTGTCTTTCTCTGAGCAAAGGGATAAACTGGGCTGTCTTTGGGGATTTCTCCGAGTTCGGCGATCGCACTTTGCCACAGAGCTTGCGCTTCCTGCCCGTCCTCGGCAGAATAAGGCGGATTTTGGGTTTTCTGGGCTGCTGACTGTGCGAGGCGCGCTGCATCGATCGCAGAGTTTAAATTCTGATTTTGCGAACGGTAGCTTTCCAGAGCGTTTTGAGCTTCACCGCGATGAATTGACCATGAGGGAATCGGTTCCAAAAGGGCGATCGCCTGTTTTAACTGTTTCTGCGCTTCTTGGGGGCTGTTGGCAACTTTTGACGTTTTCAGCGTCTTCGTCGAATTCTCGCTCAACTGTTTGGCATTAGCTAATGCACTACATCCTCCGATGACGCAGGGCCGGCTCAGCATATAATAACCGCCGGCCAAAACTAGCGCGGCGACACTGACCATTCCTGCAGCAGCCAGCATCGCAAAAGGTGAATGCTTGGGTTTTTGGGGAACTGTTACCGCTTCCATATCCAGCGGATTGAAGGGATTGTCTCCAATATCTGCCGGGATTGCAGCTACCCTAAAGGCGATCGGATCGGAATTGCTGGAACTCTCCGACAAATTGGGGAAATATTCTTCATCCCACGCATCTTTATCATCCGTTTCTAAGGGTATCTCCTCCTCTACATCCGCCGTCTCGGCCACATTTTCTGTTAAGACTATCCCCGTTTCTTCAGCAGGGAGATTCTCGGTTTTTTTGAACAACAGCACTGTTTTTGGTCTTGACAAAACAGGGTGGTGCATGGTAAAAGAATGGAAAGCATAAGGCTGTTTTTGCCCGGTAATTTTTAGGCAAAGTCCAATCTGTTGAATAGATTCTGGTTCTATTTCGAGAATTGCTGCTTCTAGCACCGCAAAAGTCGGTTTGGCTTTGAGAACTAAACTGCGCGGGTGTTCTCCCACAACCGTTAAAGATTCATCTCGAAAATCACAACTAATATAAAGCGGTAAGTTTTTAAATCCGGCTGCTTGCAAGTGCTGCTGCAATTTTACTTCGAGAATTTGGGCGTTGCTTTGGATCGTTGCTGCTGTCATATTTTCTCCTCTGTCTGATCTCACCACTTGAAATTTTAGATTTTAGATTTTAGATTTCGGATTGCGAAATCGTCGGTATTTCCGATTGGTTTGAACTTGTACCGACTCCTTCAACTCTCAGCTCTCAAATCTTAACTCTCAAAATCTTAACTCTCAAATCTCAGCTTGCAAAGCCTGTCCATAACTTTCGCTGTAATAAACTTGAGTCACGTCAAAACGCCCGCCATATTGTTTCAAAGGTGCTGCTGCATAACCAAGCGGCAGCAAACAGCAAACATCTACTTCTTCGGGAATTTGAAAGGCTTCTTTCACCTTAGCGCTGACAAAACCTTCCATCGGACAACTGTCTACCCCAAAACTTTTAGCTGCAATCATTAAGTGGGCTACTGCGAGCATTGTATGTCTGTTTGTCCAAGCTTCTAGGGACTCGAAGCAGGGACGGTTCTCGAACAATTGCGGGATTGCTTGTCGCATATAACCTGCTAAATTGTCATTCATTGCGCCTGTGGTTTTGCCCAATTCGATGACGGCTTCGGTGTTTTCGGGTCTGGCGGCGCGCCGATCGCCACAACAGATTAATACTACTGGGGCTTCTACCACTTGGCGCTGATCGAAGGCGCAAGCTTTTAATTTTTCTTTGCTGGCTGCGTTTTGAAGTACGATAAACCGCCAAGGCTGCAAGTTGTAACCAGAGGGCGATCGCACTCCCAATCGCAAAATCTCTGCCAAGATTGCTGGGGGAATCGGATCGGGTTGAAAGCTGCGCGCGGCCCGCCGGCTTTCGATCGCCGTTTTAACATTAATTGAAGGTTGGATTTCAATTGTCATGGATAATTGGTAATTGGTAATTGGTAATTGGTAATTGAGAATTGGTGATTGGAAATTAGAACAACAACTATCAACTGCAAACGGTCAACGGTCAACCGTCAACTGCTAACTGCTAACTGTCAACTGTCAACTGTCAACTGTCAACTGTCAACTGTCAACTGTCAACTGTCAACTGTCAACTGACTTACCCCAAGCCCAACTCACGCTTGAGCAAATTAATCGACTTAGATCCGATGTAATTTTCGGAGCATATCAGTTGCGGAGGACGAATAATATCTTCTCTAGCCGCATTGATGGCAGCTTTTACTGTAGCAAAACTCGGTTGGTCGCAAAAAATTGTTCTGGCCGATCGCACGATCGAGTTAATCTTGTACTCGTCTGACACCAAGGCCGTCATCACCAGCAAATCCTCTCCCCGGATGCTGTGGATGATGACTTCGGTCGATCGCAGCATTCCCGGACTCAGGCTAACGAGACCCAAATAACTGTCTTTCGGCAAACTCCCGACTAGCTGGATTTCCTGGCTGTAGTCATAGATGTCTACGGGAATAACTCGCACCGAACGCGGTGCCGAAATCGATTCTGCTTCTCCGATAAAATATCGACTCGTGATCACAGTTCCCGAAGAGATTTGATCCAAAAAAGTACCTAGCTGTTCCATCGGCACTAACTGTATGGGAATGCGGAGAGCTTGTTCTAGTTCTTTCGCCATCAGTTCACCCACGCCGATGTCTTCTGTGGGGGCTGTGACGACCACGCGGGCGCTGCACCTGAGCCGCCAGTCAATTTCGGCCAAAAATAATTCCCTCGCTTGGTTGAGGGTACAGCCCTGTTCCAGCAGTTGATCGATACTTCCTTGTACTATTTTGTTGGCAAGGGGATATTCTTCGAGGATCGGAGATTTGAGTTTGTTGCCTACAACTTCGTTGCCTTGAGCGCGGACGTAAATGCCCGATCCTGCTTGGGCTTCTACGAGTCCGGTATTTTCGAGCTGGCGGTATACTTTGCTGATGGTGTTGCGGTGCAAACCCGTCTGCATGGCTAGCTGTCTGGTGCTGGGCAAGCGGTGTCCGGGCGGAAATTGTCGCGAGGCGATCGCAAACCTGATTTGATTGAATAGTTGGGTGGATGCTGGAATATCGCTATCGGTTTGAATATGAAATTGAACCATTATTAAAGGCTCCGACGACTTCAACTTAGTATTTATATAATGTCGAGTACCGCGCCTAGGATTGCTCCGATATCTCTGTCTCTAGCATAATCTTATTTGGTTGATCTGCAGCAGCCGTTCTGCCGAGCGGACGATCGCGCCTTCGAGGCGATCGATCGCAGCCTGGGGAGTTTCCCTCAACAATCAGGTACTTTCAAGTCTTAGTTTTATTTACGCTGAGATTTTCAGATCGCTTGCTATTTTCCTGCCCGTCAGCAAATAAGTCCGCATTTCCCCTTTACCTTTAATCTCGATCTCGCCACGATCTTCAAATTCATATTTATCCTGCAGTAAGTCATAAGTATAGTGACTGACTTGAATGCGACCTGTTATGCCGTGAGATTCCATACGGCTGGCTGTATTTACCGCATTTCCCCACAAATCGTAAATGAATTTTTTAGTGCCGATTACCCCCGCTACCACCGGGCCGCTATTAATCCCGATGCGGAGGTCAAATTTCGCGTCTAGCTTCACATTTAATTCCTTAATTGCTGCTAGCATATCCAGCGCCATTTCGGCGATCGCCTCTGCGTGGTCTGGGCGTTCAATGGGAATACCGGCTGCTACCATGTAAGCATCCCCGATCGTCTTGATTTTTTCTAAGCCGTGCTTCTCACTCAGTTGGTCAAAAGCTGAGAAAATTTCATTCAGCAAGTACACTAATTTAGTTGCGGACATGGTGGTAGAAATTTGGGTAAAATTCACCAAATCAGCAAAAAGAATTGTTGCTCTTTCAAACTTGTCTGCAATCACCCCCGGTTCGTGCTTCAACCGATCGACGATCGGTTCTGGCAAAATATTTAGCAGTAAACTTTCAGTTTTTTTCTGTTCTTTTCTGAGTGCAGATTCCATCTGCCTGCGCTTAGTTATATCATGAAAAAACACAGAAATGCCGTCATGAGAAGGGAAAACCCTGACTTCCAACCACACTTTTAAGGGACGATAATATTTTTCAAAAGCAACTCCAATTTGTTTAGCTACAGCTTCATGATACTCTTTATAAAAATCAGAATTCACGAATTCGGGAAACTCTTCCCAAAAATTTTTACCATAAAGTTCTTCCTGCGATCGCTTCAAAAATTGCGATCCTTTGTAATTGACGTAAGTAAATCGCCACTGGGTGTCGAAAGCAAAAAAAGCATCGCTCATTCCTTCTAAAAAATTGACAATTTGCTCGTCTGTAGAACGGAGTTTTTCTTCTACTTGTTTGTTCTTGATCTGTGCGCGCTTTAATTTAGTTATATTTATTCGCAACTCCATGTGGTTGATAATTTGCCGTCCTAAAGTCCGCAGCGCTTCTAGCTGTTGTGGGGTGAGATTACGAGGAACTGTATCTATCGCGCACAAAGTGCCGATCGGATAACCGTCAGGAGTTACTAGCGGGGCTCCAGCATAAAACCGAATATTTGGATCGGAAGTTACTAGCGGATTGCCGACAAAGCGATCGTCATCTAGAGCATTGGGTACAACTAGCAATTCGTTGGGATTTAAAATAGCGTGGGCGCAAAAAGCTAACTCTCTCGGAGTTTCGGGCGCTTCCAGACCAACTTTGGATTTAAACCACTGTCGGTTAGAATCTATTAAGCTTACTAAAGCAATCGGAGTGCCACAAATATAAGATGCTAAAGCTGTTAGGTCATCAAAAGCTGCTTCGGCTTCTGTGTCGAGAATGTTGTAGCGGTGAAGTGCTTCTAGCCTCTCTTCTTCGTTGCTGGGCAAAGGTGCAGCTTGCATCGGAGGCCGCGAGGATATAGGTTTACGAACACTGCGTGGAAGTATTATTGCTGCGAATTTTCTGACTTGCGAGATCACTTTTTTAACTAATATCAAAAGACTTGTTTGCCAACCTTTCTTCATCTTTATTTATTTATTTTCACCTTTAATGGAACTGCCTATGTGCGATCGAACTCGGCTATACTTACTTAGTTACTGCAACTAACTCCTCAATCTGCGGAGCTTGGGTCGGCAATTTGCCTGTCAAAACTTCTCTCCCCTTTTCGCTGACAAGTATATCATCTTCTATGCGTATCCCCCGCACATCGGCAAATTTTTCCAACTCGTCCCAGTTTACGAAATCTTCATATTTGGCACGATTTTCGGGGTTATTTAAGATTGCCGGAACTTGATAAAATCCCGGTTCGATCGATACTAGCATTCCCGGACGCAAAACTCGATTCAGCCGCAAAAATCCCAACCCAAACCGACTGCTTCTTGTTCTTCCTTCTTGATAGCCCGCCAAATCTCCTAAATCTTCCATATCGTGAACATCTAAACCAATTAAATGCCCGATACCATGTACAAAAAATAGCGCGTGAGCATCCATTTCTACCAAATCTTCAACATTCCCCCGCAAAATCCCTAAATCAACCAATCCTTCCGCCATAATCCGAGCAGCTAACAAATGAATATCTTGATATTCCACGCCCGGACTAACTTTATCAATACAAGCATCGTGTGCTGCCAAAACTACATCATAAATCGCTCTTTGAGTCGGAGAAAACTTGCCAGAAACCGGCCAAGTGCGAGTCACATCAGCCGCCCATCCCGTTGATGTTTCCGCACCAACATCTGCTAACAACAAATCTCCGGTTTGTAGGGGATTGTGATAATGTTCGCTGTGCAGAACTTCCCCGTGTACTGTAACTATACTGGGATAGGCATAGGTCATGTTTTCTGAGATGATGACACTTTCCATTGCAGCGCGCACCCCTGCTTCAATTTGAGCATTTCGAGTTGCCGCCATCCCCGCTTTGTGAGCTTCTACAGTAACAGCCGCAGCTTGACGCAATTCGACCAAACTGGCTGCATCGTGGCTCAGGCGCAGAGATATAATTGCCTTGGTTAATTCTAGGTCGATTCCTGTTGGCGATTTCGGCGATGCCAGAGGGCGAGCGAGAATTTGAGACTGTTGCAACTGAGTCCAAGAATCCTGAACGGCTATTGTTGCTGCATTTGTAGATCGCGCTTTCAATTCGGCCATTGGAAAAGCAGCATCAGCCCCAATTATTTCGGCAATTTCTGCTCTTTTCGGCATTTCTCCGTGCCAAAGAGTGCTGCTAGCAGGTGCGTCATCTAAGAACAATTCTAATTTCCCCGATTCTAAGCGAATGGCAGCATTTTCTAAGGGCAAACCAGCAAAATATAGAAAGTGACTACTGGCACGAAAGGGATAAGTAAGTGCCGGATAATTGCGAGGAATGCTGCGCCCCGACCATAAAATTACCGGAAAATTAATTAAACCGGCCAGTTTTTGCCGCCGTTGGTGTAAACTATTTGCTAACAATTTATCGCTGTTTGTAATTTTCATGGGTAAAAACCGATTATTTAGACTTGGGTTTGCAGTAAGGACTTCAGTCATTCAATTCTTGGCATTAAATAAATAAAGTCCAGACTTCAAAATTAGCAGCCATTTTTCACAAAGTCTAATCTTTATCTTCTTTCTGGCTATCGTCTTGCTTGCTGTCTTTTTTATCGTCTTTGTCGTCATCATCATCCTGCTTTTCTTGGGCCGGGATGCTGTCTGGGCGCGAGGACAAAAAGGCTGAAAGTGCTACTCCACCGACAATTAGCAGCAAGGCGGCAACAGCCGCCACCAGCCAAATTCGTTTGTTTGGTTGTGGTTGATTTTGTGACATGAGCGATCGCCTCTATTGACTGTTTGATATATGAGACTTTAAAGTATAAGTAAAATTAAGTGAAAAAACATGAAAATTTCTCACAAAACTCCTCAAACTTCTGTGCAAGTACGCGACTGGCCGATCGCACATTTACCGGGATTGAGCAAGGAAAACCAATCTCAACTGGAAGAGTGCAGCATCACCACAACCGGACAACTAATTCGCCTGACGAAAACGCAAGCGGCGAAAGTGTTGCTAGCCAATCAATTACAGATTAACATTCAATATATTAATAAATGGGTAGCGATGGCAAATTTGGCTCGAATTCCAAGTGTAGGGTGTCAGTATTGCGGGCTGTTACTGCACGCCGGCGTTGCTTCTCCGGCTCAATTGGCTCAAATGCCCGTGGAGAGATTGCACCAACAAGTTTTAAGGCTGCACGTAGCGACAATGCAGCGCAATGACTTGACTCCTTCAGTCGATCGCGTGCAAAAATGGGTTCAACAAGCTAGATTAGTCAGTAGTCATTAGTCAGTAGTCATTAGTCAGTAGTCATTAGTCAGTAGTCATTTGCTAGTTGTTATTAGGCAACAGTCAACAGTCCACAGTCAACAGTCAACAGTCATTATTATGTCAATTCAAGTTTACGGAATACCGAACTGCGGCACCTGCAAAAAAGCTTTCCAGTGGCTCAAAGATAGCGATGTTAATTACGAGTTCATTAACACAAAAGAACAGCCGCCGACTCGCGAAACAATTCAAAGCTGGGTAGCTGCTGTGGGTTTTCAACCCATGCGAAATACTTCCGGTCAATCTTACCGCGCTTTGGGCGAGCACAAGAATAATTGGACTAGCGAAGAGTGGGTAGAGGCTTTTGCAAAGGATGCGATGCTGCTGAAACGTCCTCTTTTCGTTAAAGATGGAACGGCTGTTTTAGTAGGTTTCAAAGAAGACGTAATTCTAGAAAGATTGGGGCTTTCAAAGGGCTGAGTTCAGCCTGCTGTTCGCCGCATAAACTTAATTTCGCCCACATCATCTGTGAAACCCCAACGCTCGTAAAACGGCATCATGTTTGGCAAACAATTAAGAGCAAAGTTCTCGACAGCTTGCAATTCTGGATGATTTAAAACTGCATCCATCAACTTCGCACCCAGTCCCATCTTTCTGTGCGTCGGCTTGACAATGACATCAAAAATCATCGCTCTGTAGACAAAATCGGTGATGACGCGGGTAATGCCAATTAGTCGTGAAGCGTAGCTATCCCGCAGGGAATCGCTCTCATCGACAAAACCAATGATAACATCAGTCGCCGCCAGCATTTTCACAACATCCTCCCGCGTCCGCTTGTCGCTCCAAAACTCGTTTTTGTACAAATCCATCAAGTCGGAAACCTGGCTTTCGGTCAAAGTTTCGACAATTCGGTAGTTATCCATTTTATCGGTCATACTCTACTTTACCGTAATCTAGTTTAATTGCGCGATCGGCTAAATCAAAATAGCGATCGTCGTGACTAATCACAAACACCGTTTTCCCCCGCCGCTTCAACTCCGGTAGCAACTGCTTGTAAAAAATATCCCGGAAAAACGGATCTTGATCAGAAGCCCATTCATCAAACAAATAAATCGGTCTATCTTCCAAATACGCCGTCAGCAAAGCCAGCCGCTTTCGCTGTCCCTGAGACAAAGCCGTAGTTGACAAAACTCCATCCTTCACCTGAACCTTATTTTCCAAATGAAACTCTCGCAAATATTCAGCCGCCTGCTTATCCAAATCGTGATTAGTCATCCCCAAAAGCCTTTCAAACAGATAGAAATCTGAAAAAATAGCAGAAAAATGCTGCCTGTACCACTCTCGATTTTCCTCAGTAATGGGCTGGCCATCTAGGATAATTTCTCCCGATTCAGGAATGTACAAACCAGTGATCAACTTAGCTAAAGTAGACTTCCCGCTGCCATTACCGCCAATTATAAACACCAATTGACCCGGATGAAACTTCAAATTCAGCTCGCCCAAACTAAAATTGCTGTCTTCTTTTTCTCCCGGATAGCTGTGAATTACTCGATTTAACTCCAGTGTCTCCCACTCAGCATTTTGAAACGGTTTAACCGTTGAATTCATCTCAGATTGACTCGCCAAAGCCAATCCCATTCTCTCTATCTTTTCCACCGAAGTATTAGCACGAAAAAGCGCCGGCAACCTTTGCAAAATATTGTTAAACGGAGACATCAAATAGGTACTTGTCAGAATGTAAGCTGACAAAACCGGAGTAGAAATCGGCACAAATTTGGGTAAAAAAAATAACAACAAACCCATCAGCATAAAAAACAGCAACTGCCCAACTCCCATCGCAACTGCACCAGTATTCAAAGCAGTCACGTTATAATCGCGGGAAGCATCAGCACTCACCTGCAATTGTTCCGTAAAAAACTCTTGGCGGCGCAAGGAATGCAGTTTTAGTTCCTTAATTCCATCAGTAATACTGCGAAAATGCTTAAACAATATATCTTGTTCTTCTCTGGCTAAATCGAAGAATTTCCGCATTTTGCTGAGCAACAACTGCACCGTGCCAATCGTCAGCACCAGAAAACCAAAGACAACAACAAAAACCGTCCCAGAAATCGTGCTTAAATAAGTTAAGCAGCCCACGACAACGGCGATATCAACACAAAGAAAAGGAATCAAAAATATAGTATTAGAAAGCGTTCCCACATCATCAGTCAGAGTTGCCAGCAAGCGGTTAGCGCCCAACTCTTCCAAATTCCGCAAAGGAGTAGACAAAATGCCACGGCTCAAACTCAGACGCAGATTGTAAACAGCTTCTTGAGAAAGGTAGATTAACAAAAATTGGGAGACAAAGCCACTCAAAAGAGCCAAGATTGCTAATCCCGCAAAATACCAGACTAAATTACCATTGGAATTGTCACTGATTGCACGGTTAATTAGGGAAATTAACATAGCGCTGCAACCGCCGCTGATTAAGCCTGTGAGTATGGCAATGGAAACATTTAACCAAGAAGCCTTTAACAGTAACCAAATTACATTCATCTAATTTTACTCTTAATTTAACTTGTGAAACTCTGGAATAAACCAAGTAAATACCCTAATTCTTGGTTACAATCTCGATCGCCAATGAATTTTATTCAGCAGTCGGGGATTTGCAGAAACCTACCAATTAATTAGATTATTGTACTTCTGCTTCAGAGGTTTCAAATACCACTTTTGCATAAATCTCGCTCATCGACATTTGCACTCCCAAGGAAGCAAAAGAAACTGTTGCTGTCTCTCCCTCATATTCCCGAAATAACCATTCATTCGATTCGGTTTTAATATATTGTGCGACTAAAAACTCAGATTGATGGACTAACACATATTCACAGAATTCAGGGATAGATCGATAAAACCGAAACTTATCCTCTCGATTAAAATCTTTGGTAGACTTAGAAAGCACTTCCACGATGAGCATCGGATTGAGGATCTCATCACTGCGTCCCTCGGTAAAAACTGGCTCCCCTTCAATCACCATCACATCCGGGTAAGTTCCCCGTCGATACCGAGGAATCCACAACCGCAAATCGTTGTGAAAAAGCTCATAGGGCTGCCCCTCAAGCAAATTTCCCAAGACTCTACTCAAATTTCGGATAATCCGGCTGTGATTAATACTACCACCACTCATTTGTACAATTTCTCCATCGCGGTATTCATTTCTAAACTCAGCAGTTTCCTCTAACTCCCGGTACTCATCTGGAGTATAAAACTTTTCCTTACTTTGTACTAACATTGTTGCCTCTGTACTAACTTTAATCTGCGTTAATCTGCGTTGATCTGCCTACATCTGCGGTCAAAAATCATAATTAATAGTATATCACAACAAAAAAGAAACGCCCAACCGCAAAGAGTCAGGCGTTTTCCACTATTTCAAAACCCGGAAAAATTAATCCCGGCGAGACACCCAATTAGATTCAAGTTTCGCACCCACAACAGGTTGCACATGACTCAATGCCGACTGCAACATGGGAGTTTTGGTAACAGCATCATTAGCCAAATTAAACAAAGGGTTAGACAAAATTCCCGCCAATGTTGTCGCAACCAAGGTGAGTACAACGCTGACCTGCAAAGGCCGCATTCCCTGAAGATTCCAGCGAACTTCGGGATAATTTTTTACCGCGTCTGACATTTCTTGAGGTTCTTTTACTACCATCATCTTGACAACGCGGATGTAGTAGTAAATCGAAACTACGCTGGTAATTAATCCCAGAATAACTAAGCCGTAAAGTCCTGCTTGCCAGCCGGCCCAGAACAGATATATTTTGCCGAAAAATCCAGCCAGGGGCGGAATTCCACCCAGAGAAAGCAGGCAAATACTTAAGGCTAAAGTTAACAGCGGGTCTTTTTGGTACAAACCGGAGTATTCGCTAATTTGGTCGGTTCCAGTCCGCAGGGAGAACAGGATGATGCAAGCGAAAGCACCCAAGTTCATAAACAGGTAAACCAACAGATAAAATATCATGCTGGAGTAACCGGCTTCTGTTCCTGCAATCAAACCCAGCATCACAAAACCGGCTTGGGCGATCGACGAATAAGCCAAAAGCCGCTTCATGCTAGTCTGGGCGAGGGCAACCACATTTCCTAACACCATGCTGAGAATGGCTAAAGCCGTGAACACGAAGTGCCACTGTTCGATAAGTGCGGGGAAAGCAGTTGTTAGCAAGCGGATTGCTAGGGCAAAACCGGCTGCTTTGGAACCGACAGAAAGAAAGGCAACAACGGGTGTAGGAGAACCTTCATAAACGTCAGGAGTCCACTGGTGAAAGGGAACCGCAGAGATTTTGAAAGCGATTCCGGCGATCGCAAAAACCAAAGCAATCACCAAACCGAGGGATTGACCATCATTCACAGTAGAAAGGTTAGCCGCGATCGCACTTAACTGAGTTTCGCCGCCCGACAACCCGTACAGCAGCGAAATCCCGTAGAGAAACACCGCCGAAGAAGAAGCCCCAATTAACAAATATTTCAAAGCAGCTTCATTGGAACGCGGGTCGCGTTTTGTGTAACCCGTCAGCAAATAAGACGAGATACTCAGAGTTTCCAACGAAATAAAAATCATCACCAATTCATCAGCGCCGCTGAGGAACATTCCCCCCAAAGTAGCGGTTAGTAAAATGCCGATGAATTCCGCTAAAGCCGTACCAGTTTGCAGTACATAGCGGACGGATATCAAAATAGTGACAGCCGCAGTCAAAGCGATAATGCCACGAAACACTAAACTCAAGGCATCGCTGTTAAAACCGCCCAGAAACGAGATGGTATCAACGTTATCCCACTGCAAACACAAGGCAGCGACGGCGGCCAACAAACCCGCAACGGCAACGTAGGGAGTCCAACCCGAGGAACTGCGGCCTACGATTAAATCGCCGACGAGAACCACCAAGAGGGTGATGATGACAATTCCCTCTGGCAAGATAGTTCCAGCATTTAGCTGGGCAGCAAGAGTAGCAAAATCCATATTTTCAGGCAGGTTGGGTAGTACAAGCCGCAAAGGCTGTAATGGGCTGTGAACTTGTAAAAATTCTTTACCAAACACAGATTGTAGCGGATTACAGCTTCGCGATCCCAATTGGGCGGGTGTTTGTTGCCGGAGAGTTGATACTCGGTAGCGGTTTTGCATACATTTGCGGGCATTGTAGAGATTGCTGACTGATGTCACCTCCGACGAGAGTCGCGATCGACCATAACTGCCACAATGTAGAAAGTTAAACCAGTAATTCGGCATGACTGACTCGCTAAGTGCCTACAAACGGCAGACTTCCAAGGGCTTCAACAACCGCCCCGACTACGAGAATGAATTTCACAAACAGGCTGCAACTCGGTTAGTAGAATTGACAAAAGTGCGATCGGGCAAGCTTGTTCTAGATATCGCCACCGGAACAAGTTTAGCGGCGATGGCTGCGGAGGTTGTTGGTTCTACGGGGCGTCTTTTGGGAACTGACGAAAGCTTCGGGAATGTTGCGGCAAGATTAGCAAAAAATTACCCATTTAGCATTGAGAAATATCGACTTTGAGGAAGCAGACGCAGATTTTTCAGAAGGATGTCACAAGGTTTTTTGTAGTTTGCTATAAATAGCATCCACCAACTTTGTGGGAAATATCAAGCTAAGGCAAGAGGAAAAATTATGCCTGTAAGTAAACCGATCGTAGATAGTATTTGCGTCGAGGCTTCATGTATTGGTAATCCGGGTGATGTTGAATACAGAGGCGTGCATACAGCAACCAGAAAAGTAATTTTTCACAAGCGTCCCATGTCAAATGGCACGAAGGAACTCGCCTAATTTTTAGCAATTGTTCATGCCCTAGCTCATCAGCTTACGGGTATGATTCCTACAGCTTACCTTACCAACTGATAATAAGCGGCAATCCCGGCCGAAAATCTATTTGTTGTCCCTGCACTTCTCCATCAAAACCAAGCTCCACAAAATACTCGGTTCCTATCCGTAACTTTAGCGGATTTCTCTCAAGCACTGCTTGCAGTTCCGGTGACGGATTATTGGCAGCAGGACTGACTAATTCTACGCGAGTAATTTCGCGGAAACCAACACCATGATCCAAAGGCTGTGACTTATCAGCAGAGTATTGATCGGGACGTTTACTAAAGGAAATTTGGAAAAGCATGGGCTCAGTCAACACATCACTATTTGTAGCCACCGCGATACTCATCGTTTCAGATAAATAAGGTGGACGATATGCCCAACTAGAAAATGCAACTGTGTCCTCAGAACCTTTGGGTGGACGCAAACAGATGCCAAACGGACACGCACCATTATTCCGATTTGTCGATCGCTCCCAAAGACGAGTCAGATGAATTGGTTCAGACTTCGCCTCTTTTGGATCGTGAATCCATAACAATTCCAACATTGCGTTATGGAAAAAGAAACAGCGATTGGCTGTACCTTGTCCGTGATGAATGCGAGATGCACCCTCAACTAAACCGAATGAGGATAAACGATTAGCTTCCGAAGCACCAATATCAGTAAGGATGAAAAGATGGTCGAATTCAAATGTCATAGCATTGTTCAGAGAATCGATCGATCGCTCAAATAATTTTAATCCTCTGTGATTGCTTTTTTTCCGATCGCCACGCTGATGCTGCACAGCGTACTGTACCAAAGTCCAAAACCTATACTCAGTAAATCTTTCCCCATCTAAAATCTAAAATCTAAAATCTAAAATCGATAGTCCCAAACCTCTACTCAGTCAATCTTTCCCAATCTAAAATCGATCGCCCCAACCTTCCCCAAGCTTCAAGTTACAAGCAGATTGAGGAACCATCCGCCCGCATCCAGCAGTCTCAACATCCAGTTAGCGACAATTCTGCTAAAGTCAGGTCATCATCCCGTGCATCTTGTAGAGACGCGATTCGCAGCCTCTGCCCCCAAAGCAGTAAAATCCCATCATATTGTCACCTGCCACCCGATCGGCAGTAAGTTAAAAATTAAGGTAGTTTGAAAATAATCGCCCAAAGTTGAAAGAAACCTTGACATCTGACCTAAACTCTCTAACTTAGACCCTCTAGCTGCGCTGCCATCCATATTTAAAAGATGCCATGTCAACCTTAGTCATCGTCGAATCTCCTACCAAAGCCCGTACCATCCGCAACTTCCTGCCCTCCACCTACCGTGTAGAGGCATCGATGGGCCATGTCCGCGACCTACCATCCTCCGCCGAAGAAATACCAGAAGCCGTTAAAGGAGAAAAATGGGCGCAACTGGGCGTAAACGTGGAAGCAGACTTTGAACCCCTCTACGTCATCCCGAAAGATAAAAAGAAAATTGTTAAAGAACTCAAAGACGCCCTCAAAGACGCCACAGAACTGATTCTAGCCACTGACGAAGACCGGGAAGGCGAAAGCATTTCCTGGCATTTGCTGCAAATCCTCAAACCCAAAGTGCCCATCAAGCGGATGGTGTTTCACGAAATCACCCGCGAAGCAATCCGCGACGCCTTAACTCACTGCCGCGATATCGACAATCGAGTTGTACAAGCCCAGGAAACTCGCCGCATTCTCGACAGACTCGTCGGTTACACACTCTCCCCGCTACTGTGGAAAAAAATCGCTTGGGGTTTGTCGGCCGGCCGGGTGCAATCAGTCGCTGTACGCCTGTTGGTGCGCCGAGAACGGGAACGCCGCGCTTTCCGCCAAGGTAGTTACTGGGATTTAAAAGCAACTTTGACCCCCCCCAACCCCCCCCTTGGTAAGGGGGGGGCTTCGGACAATCCCCCCCTTGGTAAGGGGGGGGCTTCGGACAATCCCCCCCTTGGTAAGGGGGGACAGGGGGGTGCATTTGATGCCAAACTCGTGACTGTCGGCAATGTGAAAGTTGCAAACGGCAGCGATTTTGATGAAAATACCGGGCAAATTATCTCCGGCCGCCGCGTACTTTTGCTGAACGAAGAACAGGCGCGGGCTTTACTCTCACGCATTCAAAACAAACCTTGGACTGTCACCAATCTCGAAGAACGGCCAGTCACCCGCAAACCTTCGCCACCGTTTACGACCTCGACTTTGCAGCAGGAAGCTAACCGCAAGCTGCGGCTGGGTGCGCGGGAAACCATGCGAATTGCCCAAAGTCTCTACGAACGCGGTTTTATCACCTATATGCGGACGGATTCGGTGCATTTGTCCGAACAGGCGATCGCAGCGGCGCGCAGTTGCGTCCAAGAACTTTACGGCAGCGAATACCTCAGCCCCCAACCCCGCAAATATACGACGAAAAGCAAAGGCGCGCAGGAAGCCCACGAAGCTATCCGTCCTGCCGGCAGCACTTTTCGGACTCCCCAGCAAACCGGATTGGATGGGATTGATTTCCGCCTCTATGATTTGATTTGGAAGCGGACTGTGGCTTCTCAAATGGCCGATTCCCGCCAAACTCACGTCACTGTACAAACTCAGGTAGAAGATGCCGGTTTCCGTTCCAGCGGCAAACGCATTGATTTTCCGGGCTTTTTGCGGGCATACGTGGAAGGTTCCGACGATCCAGATGCGGCGTTGGAAGACCAAGAGGTAATTTTGCCGGCGCTGAAGGTGGGGGATAAACCTAATTGTAAGGATTTAGGGGCAGTTGGGCACGAAACTCAACCTCCCGCCCGCTACACTGAAGCTTCACTCGTTAAAATGTTGGAAAGCGAAGGCGTGGGCCGTCCGAGTACCTACGCGAGTATTATCGGTACAATTGTCGATCGGGGATATGCGAAATTAATAGCTAACGCCCTAATTCCGACATTCACCGCTTTCGCCGTCACGACTTTATTGGAAACACATTTTCCCGATTTAGTAGACACCGGTTTTACTTCCCGAATGGAACAAACCCTGGATGAAATTGCCACCGGCGAGGCGAAATGGCTGCCGTATTTGCAAAAGTTTTATACAGGCGAAACCGGGCTCGCTACCCAAGTTAAGGAACAGGAAAGTCAGATTGACGCGAAAGTTGCCCGAACTGTGGTATTAGAGAATATCACGGCAAAAGTTTGCATCGGTAAATACGGCGCTTACCTCGAATCTGAAAACGAAGAAGGCCAGGTGAAAGCGTCGATTCCCCAGGATTTGACTCCGGCAGATTTAGACCCGGAAAAAGTTGAGTTTCTGTTAAAACAAAAGACGGAAGGCCCGGAAAAATTGGGTCTTCACCCGGAAACTGGGGAACCGATTTATGTGCTTATTGGCAGTTATGGGCCATACGTTCAGTTAGGGGATGTTTCGGAAACGAACAAGAAACCGAAGCGGGCTTCTTTACCGAAGGGGACGGATAAGGATAACGTGACGCTGGATATGGCGGTGAGTTTGTTGACTTTACCTCGGTTGTTGGGCACTCACCCGGAGACGGGGGCGAAGGTGCAAGCTAATTTGGGGATGTACGGGCCTTATGTGGTGCATGACCAAGGTAAGGTGGGGAAAGATTATCGATCGATCAAACCGCCGGATGATGTTTTGACTATAGGGCTCGATCGGGCATTAGAATTGTTAGCGCAACCGAAAGCCGCCCGCGGCAGCAGCAAAACAGCTACACCTTTGAAGGAATTGGGCGCGCATCCAGAATCGGGAGAACTGATCAATGTTTACGACGGCCGTTATGGGCCCTACGTCAAACACGGCGATATCAATGCTTCTTTGGCTAAGGATGAATCTGTGGAGAATTTCACCTTACAAAAAGCACTGGATTTGTTAGCAGCAAAGGAAGCAGCGGGCGGCGGAAAATCTAGCAGCAAGTCGAAGAAGTCAACTAAGACAACTGCGGCGAAATCGGAAACTGCAACGAAGAAGACTGCGGCGAAGAAAACCACTGCTAAAAAGACCGAGACTGCGGCGAAGAAAACCACGACAAAGAAGGCTGCGACTGCGACAACAGCCAAGAAAACAACTAAGTCAAGTTAGCAGGATTTAGGCACTGTACGGTCAGAAACCGGGTTTTTTGCAATAATTTGTTTGAGCAGACAGATTCGGTAAAAAACCCGGTTTCTTCGATCGCGCCGTGGGTAAGTAGGTCGGCTCTTTCTAAAGTAATCCTTTCGTTCTCATGATATAATCAAGACTATCCATGTAGTAATTGGAGTAATTTAATCACCATGATATCTGAACTTATGGTACAACCTTCCTACTGGATCGATCGTGAGATTTCGATTCAGAAAGTCAGAAATCTTTACTTATTCAAATTTACGGAAAACCTGCAAGCCCGATTAGAAGAACTAGCCGACAGAAAAAAGGCTAATCTTTTAACTTCCGAAGAGGTTGTAGAATTAGCAAGCTTACTAGAACTAGATCGGATTTTTACCTTAATTAACGCTAAAGTTATAGCAGCCTCATGTCCGTAAACCGCGCTACTAGAAATTTAGTAAGAAGTAGAGCTAATTTTCTTTGTGAATATTGCCATTCAGCGGAAGAAAGTAGCTCTACTCTATTTACGATAGATCATATTTTACCTCGCTCGATTGGTGGTAGCGATGAGCTTGAAAACTTAGCTTTAGCTTGTCATCGCTGTAATAATAATCGCTATAATTTTGTCACTGGTACTGACCCAGAAACAGAACAAGAAGTAACTTTGTTTAACCCCCGTCAACAGCAATGGTCTGAGCATTTTAACTGGTCTGCGGATGGTTTAGAAATAAGGGGTATTACTCCAACAGGTAGGGGAACCTGCGAGCGATTAGACCTTAACGATCTATATCATAATGAAGGAGCGATTATCAGAGCTCGTCGTTTATGGGTTAGGGCAGGGTGGCATCCTCCCTCTGGCGATCCTCGCCAAAATTCATAATATTGATAAGAACAGTTGATTTTAATCATATGCAAGACGTTCGCCTTGAGAAAAATATTGAAGACCTCAAATCAGTTATCCGTTCGTGGGCGCAACAAAAAGAATTATGGGACGATTGCGAATTTAAGTCATGGAATGAATATTTTGATGATGAACCACCAGAAAATCCATGCGTTTTAGTTCTCTGTGCTTCTGGGCAACTTGGCGCAATTCTAAATGACTTATGTAATGAACTATACGATGAATTTGACGAACTAACTCGGAATACTGGGTTCTACTTCGAGAATGAGGGATGGCGAGTATTTACATTTTGGGTTATTGATGATGAAGAGTTAGAAGAAGCATATCGTAACTACTTTGAATGGCGATGGATTTGCGATTTAGTACAACCAGATTTTTCGGATCTGTATGAAGAGGTTTATGAACGGTTTCATAAATCTCCTGATGATTTATACCACCTCGATCCCAGGAAGTTTGAGGTTTTACTTGATGGGATATTTCGTAATAACGGGTATCACACTAAACTTGGTTCTGGTCGATCTGACGGTGGTGTAGATATTCGCCTGTATTCTAACGATGTGATTGGTGAAGTTGTGACTCTAGTGCAAGCTAAGAGATACGCCACATCCAATCCAATCGATCTTCAAGCAGTACAAGCTTTAAGTGCTGTTGTTGAAGACGAACGAGCAAATCAAGGACTCTTTGTAACAACTTCACGATACTTGCCTTGTGCTCAACGCTTCGCCGCTAGACAAAAGACACGGATAAAATTAGCAACTTCAGATGAGGTGAGTCGCTGGTCTTTTTACGCCGCCGAGCGTATTATTCGTGATAAATCTAGTCTAGTAAAACCTGACCACTTGAAATATTTACTCAATTTAAATGGTTTAACAGATGGGCTGGAAGGTAAGATTTTTCATGCTACTAAATACTATGGGATGATTCTGAACTGTTTTGCGATAGTTCTTCGAGAGTCAAAAGGAGCTGCTTTACTCATGGAACTCCCAACGACTAAGGTCAGTATAGTTGGTGATCCTCTTCGAGGATACGAGATACCAGATACAGGGATTGCTGCTCTTTCCTATTTAAAGGCAGAAAAGGTGTTCAGAGCAAAAAAGAAGTACAAAGATGATGGTGAACTTTATCTTTGGGGAAATCTAGATGGTTATTCTCTTTGGGATGGTATACCTCAGTATTACGATTGGGCTGATTAATAATGATCATTAGACATCTCCAATAATTATTGTGCAACAGGCATCTTGCCTGTTCAAAATAGGAAATTCTTGCTATGACTCTTACTCTTTTCTTTCTTAACTGGTAGCATTAATGCCCCCTTCAGATTTAATGTTGAACCTTTCCATTATAGCTCCACAATTAAACATCTGGATATCTAATATAAATTATTCGGGTGCATCTCAGTTTGGCAAATACATCAAGTGGAAAGTTGACCATTGAGCGGCCGCAGCGGTTTTATATTGACAATAATATCTGTTATGAAATACTTGAATCTGTGGGCGGATGCCATCCAGCACTAACCCACTGACGCCTGACAGTAACAGCAATATTATTGTTTAGTTGTAGTGCTGTGACTGTTGCGCGACCGCAATCTGTAAGTCCAATAATTTCTGTAGCGTCTTCACTCCAAGCAAAATTTTGTGACCATTGTTGAGTGCGCGGATTAAACAACTTAACGTGCTTTTGCGTGACCCGATCTAATGCGTCAGTTTGGGTTCCTTTGTAATTATTGCACAGACTACAAGCTGGCCAGAGATTTTCTTCCTCGTCAGTACCGCCAATCGCTTTAGGAATAATATGGTCAATTTCCAGTATTCCCAAAACATACATTTGTAAACTGCGACAATAACCGCATCGGTTTTGAGCTTGTGCGCGAACTCTGGCTCGAACTTGTTCGGAAATCGCCATTTTGCTTATCCTTTTAATGGTTCCAGCAAGCCGCGCCGCACAGCTTCATTTAAGGCTTGAGCTTGTCGCAATAGTCGAGTTTCATATATGTGGATTAATGCCTGCAATTCATCACGTTCTACAGATGCGATAGTACCGGATTGTTGGCGGTCTAGCAATTCACTCAATCGTTGTTCTTGGAGTGGTTGCAGCCGGAGTTGAGTCTGAGTGATTACTTCTGAATCAGACAGTGCTGATACTGGTTTAGCGGTTGGTAAGAGAAAATTTTCCAGAGTTTCTACTAGAATCTCACTCACGGTGCGGTGGCGTTGCTGCGCTAGCAATTCTGCTTGGTGATAGACTTCATCTGGCAGATTTAGGGTGATTTGGGCGGTCATAGGTGCAAAGCTATGAAACTAATATTTATATTATGCCATATTTTACTTTGAGTATTAGACATCTGCCAAAAAGAAATGAAGCAGGATCTCGCTTGCTAAAAATACGGCGACTGCGACAAAGTAGAAAACCAAGTGAAATTAGTTTAGTTTTCACTCATCCCAGAAACCCGGTTTCTTTAAGAAACCGGGTTTCTTTATTTGTAAAACACTAGACAAGAGGGCAAAAATAGGTTTGTACTTCAATCCTTAAAATTCTCTGATCTTCCTTTGTCTCATAAACGTCTGCGCGGTTCCATCGCCCCTATTTTTTTTGAGACATCTCAACTCAAACTCTTGTCAAGCCTACCTTTTCAGTTGACTTGTCACCCGTCAGCAAAATCATCCTATTTACTTATTGACAATTGTGGCTATCTGTTAGATTGTCATGGATCGAACATATAAGGTTAAAAATTGTATCATAAGCAACAGAAAGTACCCAATCTTTTATGTACCGCTCTACAATGGACAAAAGAAACAAGATTAAGAGGCGCGATCGCTATGGGTATGAATGAAAATCTAGACTGGGAAGAAGCATTTGAGTACCGAGCGGGCTTGACAGTGGAGTTGAAGTCCCAGCCCGGGGTTTTGCATACGATCGCTTACTATGAAGTGATGATGGTACCGCCCATCTGGTTAGAAAATGACCCGCGTCCCCGGTATTCTCACGAACTGCGAGTCGTTTCCCACCAGCCAACTGTGTCCAATATTTGCCGGATTTCAGAGTGCCCTGTTTTAGTCGCCTCCTAGGTTTTTTCAGCGGGAAATATCGGCGATGGCATTTAGCCAGCAATCAAACCGATGCAGTGATTTTCGGATTGAGATTGCTGTAGTTTACTTTTTGGCGATCGCTTAAGATATAGATGGCGACCCAGAACGATAGACGCGAATCAATTGACCTGTTAATGTTGCAAGTGAGGAAATAGCTTCATTAATGTTAGTCGCCATTCTTGCTAAGTCATCATCGGCCTTACAGACAATAATACCAGCATGGTCAGGCTGTGAGCTGTGCAGTCTAATAAAATGACGGCGATTGAGAGTTAAAACAGCTCGATTTTCATTGACTGCAAAAGCTAACACTTCTTCGTCAGGAATTTTTTGGTTATCTTTTCCGGCTTCTTGCACTGTCAGAATATTGTGCCCCATCTGGCGCAGCAATTCTACAACCTCTCTGGGAAATTGTTCGTCACCATAAAGACGCGCCATCATTTCAATCCTCGTCATTTTCGCGGATAGCTATTTCAATTTCATCGGGAAAAGCTGCCGCATAAGTCCAGGCATTTGCTAAATCAGTAGCGGTTAGTGTGGGATAGTTATCTAAGAGTCGAGACTCGTTCATACCCAAGCGACGAAAACTTTCCAGTACCCAAACAGGAATGCGAGTGTTTCTGATACAAGCATCACCGCCGCAGACACCGGGAGTCTTGCTAATTCCTTGCCAGGTGTTGGCTAAGTTCTGGGTTAATAATTGGATGATTTGAGCTTTCTCGGTTGGCGTTAAAGCCAGAAGTTGCGCTTCTAATTCTTTGATAGTCATAGAATTTTTGGGATTTAGGAATTATATAGATATTTGATATTGTAGGGCGATCGCCCTATTAGTTAGGTTTCTTGCAAAACGTTGTGAATTAATTCTGCTGCTAGTTCTAACTTATCGCGCTGAGTCAGGGCTTCCATGTCAACGGTGACGACTGAGCGGCGCTTGGGTGCGGGTGCGGCTGGGGGTGCGGCGGCGGGCAATTCCAGGGTTTCGTAGAAATAATCGATAGGTTTGCTGTAGACGGCGGCGAAGGCGGGTAACTCCCTCTCGGCGTCTACTTTGCGCTTGCCGTTTTCGATAGTAGAGAGCGTCTGCTGGCTCATGGTGATGTCGTAGTTGATCTCTAACTGCTCAGTGACCTGCTCTTGAGTCAGGCCAAGGAGTTCACGGGTTGCGCGGAGACGCTGGCAAGCGTGAAAATGCCATGTCTGAATATCGGATAATCGTGTATTTACCAGAAAATCCTATAAATTTTGTTGACAAAGCTCCACAAGATAAAATAGTATTACTCAATATAATCTTGTAAAGCTCGAATCATCATCAAGTACCCAGTACAAATTTCCCACCAGTCAAAGTCTGTTTGTCAATATCTTGAGAAAGGAATTAGCAGTCTTCGGAAGTATCAAGTTTTTGTTGGTAGTATCGCGCTCTTAATATTGAGTATATCTCTGCCAGCTAATGCTCAATCAAAGACTCCTGTAACGGAGCAATTTGATGCCACAGGAACGACACCAAATGCCAATCTATGGCGCGACGAGTATAGGAAATTTTACCGCATCAGGCTCAAGCCAGATGGTACTTTCATGACTGATACTACTGAAATAACAGATGAATTTGGTGTGACTGGAAAAACACCAAATAGCAATGAATGGTTAAAAAGAGTCAGTCAGACTTTCTAGCTGTTGGTGCAGGTAAGGAAGTAAGTAAGAACATTGAAAGGCGATCGCACTTTTTTCAACATCTCGATGAAAGTGCGATCGCCAAAATCTATGGGTCATATCTATCTGTGACTGATAACTGTCTCCCCTTTAGCCTCAACCTCATCAACCTTTAAAGTTTTATCCCGCTGCCAAAACTCATCCAGCAACTTAAAAAAATACTCAAACCCCTCCTTTTCATCCACTGAGTAAAGCATGATAATTTTTGCCCAAGAATTCACCGACAGTACCTTAAACCGTCTCTGCAACCAAGGCTGAAACTCCCCGAAAAACTCATTTTCCTGTTCGCTTGACTCAATTCCTAATTCTCGCCTCGCTGTTTTATAACCCGCCAAAAACATAAACAAATCGCTAACCGAATGTTTTCCAATATACATCCCCGGTCTAGCTTTTATTTTTTGTATAATCTCAAGCAATCCACTCATCCTTACCTCTTGTTTGAGCTTGACACTTCCATTTTACAAACTTTCTAACTCTTCGACAACAAATTGCTCACTCTGACAGTGAAAATCCTTAACCCATTCTTCCCTTAACATCCCATCTGTTGACAGGTTGTCAAAGACTAGACCTGCCACTTCAACGCCATAATGTTTACCGTTCACTGTAATCGATTCTTCAACTCCCAGACGTTCTAGACGTTCGCTGATAATGTAATCTTCCTCCTGATATCTTGTTCTCAGTCTCAGAATCTTTCCCTGAATGCCTTGTTGTTCTAGCCATTCCATAACAGCTACAGCACAGCGATCGCATTCAAGAATCTTGAATTGACGTACTATCTTTTTAATTTCTTGATAAATCTCTAAATTAGAAAAATTGCTCACCCTTTTACCCTGAGCCTAGACAAACATACAGAACTCTACCAGAAAAGGAGTCAGCAGACAATTCGCCTGCATAAATAAAATTTAATTCACATATAAATCATTACGAGTTCTACCTTGAGAAGTATCTTTTTGGGGACTTGCACAGCACATCCGGCGACCCGCTGCACATACGTATCAGGTGCACAGTGCACACTCTCCGCAAACTCTTGTGTAAATCCTATTTTATATTACTGAATTCCTTGATCCCCGAAAATTTTCATCTTTCTTCCATCAAAAGCGTGCGATATTTAGCCAGAAATTAACATTGATTTAAACTTTTATTTAGGCATAAACGAGCTAGAATTCAATAGTTTGCGTGGAAGACATGGAGGTTAAATACAAAAAGTCTGCTATAACAAATTAATATCGATCGCACTTCTCGATCGCACTTTACAAAACAACCACAACTTAGGAGTCAATCGCTGATGATGCTAGGAACAACCGATCTCCCGCAATTAAAGCCGCTTTCCGACTCAGAACTACACAAAATGAACGCCTACTGGCGGGCGGCAAACTACCTATCCGTCGGACAAATCTATCTCCTCGACAACCCCCTACTCAAAGAACCCCTCAAAATCGAACACGTCAAACCGAGACTCCTCGGACATTGGGGCACTACTCCAGGTTTAAACTTCATCTACGTTCACCTCAACCGCATCATCAAAGCCCAAGACCTCAACACCATCTACATCGCAGGCCCCGGACACGGCGGGCCGGGCTTGGTCGCCAACACCTATCTCGAAGGCACTTACAGCGAATATTACTCGAACATTTCCGAAGATGAAGAGGGTATCAAACGGCTGTTCAAACAGTTCTCCTTTCCCGGCGGTATCCCCAGCCACGTCGCCCCGGAAACCCCCGGTTCGATTCACGAAGGCGGCGAACTCGGCTACGCCCTCGTCCACGCTTACGGTGCCGTCTTCGACAATCCCGATTTGATTGTGGCGGCCGTTGTCGGTGACGGGGAAGCCGAAAGTGGCCCCTTGGCTGCTAGCTGGCATTCTAACAAGTTTCTCAACCCGGTTCGCGACGGGGCTGTGTTGCCGATTTTGCACTTGAATGGCTACAAAATTGCCAATCCAACTCTGTTGGCCCGCATTCCGCAAGAGGAATTGGAAAGTTTGATGGTCGGTTATGGCTACAAACCTTATTGGGTGGAAGGTTCAGACCCGGAAACCATGCACCAGTTGATGGCTGCAACTCTCGATACGGCGATCGGCGAAATTAAGGCGATTCAGGAAAAAGCCCGGACAGAGGGCTATTCGGGCCGTCCCCAGTGGCCGATGATTGTGATGAAAACTCCCAAAGGCTGGACGGGGCCGAAGGAAGTTGACGGTAAGAAAACTGAGGATTATTGGCGATCGCACCAAGTCCCACTTTCGGAAATGGCTTCTAAGCCGGGACACGTCCAACTCCTGGAAGATTGGATGAAAAGCTATAAGCCGGAAGAACTCTTCGACGATAACGGGAAATTAATTCCCGAATTGGCCGAACTCGCACCCAAGGGATCTCGACGCATGGGGGCAAATCCCCACGCTAACGGCGGCCTGCTGCTGCGAGACTTGAAAATGCCGAAATTTGAAGACTACGCCGTTGACGTGCAAAAACCGGGCACTGTAATGGCAGAAGCAACCCGCGTTTCTGGCCGCTTCCTGCGAGAGGTGATGACACTCAATCAGGAAAACGCCAATTTCCGCATTGTCGGGCCTGACGAGACGGCCTCAAACCGCCTCGATCCGGTGTTTGAAGTGACGAACCGGGTGTGGGCGGGGGAAATTTTGCCCGAAGACGATCACATCTCCCCCGACGGCCGGGTGATGGAAGTCCTCAGCGAACATCTATGTCAGGGATGGCTGGAAGGCTATTTGCTGACGGGACGCCACGGCTTTTTCTCTTGTTACGAGGCGTTTATTCACATCATCGATTCGATGTTCAACCAACACGCCAAGTGGTTGAAAACTACTCGTCACATTCCTTGGCGCCGACCGATCGCATCTCTGAATTACTTACTAACTTCTCACGTTTGGCGACAAGACCACAACGGTTTTTCTCACCAAGATCCGGGTTTTATCGACCACGTAATTAACAAGAAAGCGGAAGTGGTGCGGATTTATTTGCCGCCCGATGCGAATACTTTGCTGTCAGTAACGGATCACTGTCTCCGCAGTCGCCACTATGTCAACGTGATTATTGCAGGGAAGCAGCCGGCATTGCAGTATTTGGATATGGATTCTGCGATTAAACACTGTACCGCCGGCATCGGCATTTGGGAGTGGGCCAGCAACGATAAAGGTGGCGAACCAGATGTGGTGATGGCTTGCGCGGGTGATGTTCCGACGCTGGAAACTTTGGCGGCGGTTGACATTCTCCGCCGAGATTATCCCGATTTAAAAGTACGGGTGGTGAATGTGGTGGATTTGATGACGCTGCAACCTGCTAGCGAACATCCCCACGGTTTGTCGGACAAGGATTTTGATACTTTGTTCACGAAAGATAAGCCGGTGATTTTTGCTTTTCACGGCTATCCTTGGCTGATTCACCGCTTGACTTATCGCCGGACAAATCACTCGAATATTCACGTTCGGGGTTACAAGGAAGAGGGAACGACTACGACGCCGTTTGATATGGTGGTGATTAATGACCTCGATCGATTCCATTTAGTTGGAGATGTACTCGATCGCGTTCCAAAACTGAGTTCTGTTGCAGCTTACGGCAAACAAGCTATCCGTGACAAGCTGATCGAACACAGGCACTATATCAACGAACACGGCGATGATATGCCGGAAATCCGTGACTGGAAGTGGCCGCACGCGGGCCCGGTTTCGCCGGAAGCGCCGAAGGAAACGAAAGATCCGACAACGACAGGAGATCAAACCGTGCGATCGGGTGCTCCTGGGTAGGTGCGATCGCTGTCTGAAAAGAAAGTCCTCAGAAATTGAGGGCTTTTTTTAGTTGTTATGAGAAATCTGTCGTTAGTCCGCGAGTCCGCCAGGGGTTGAAAACCCCTGTCTCATAGCAAAAGTCGGTTGAAACCGACTATCGATTTTAGATTTTAGATGTTAGATTGGGAATTATTGATTTGAGATTGGAGATTTGAGATTTGAAATTAGGAATTAAGTGGTTTATTTAATTGGCGTTTCAGTCCTCTTTTAGAGGACTTTCGCTATGAGACGGGGGTTTTCAACCCCCGGCGGACTTGCGGGTTAATCGATATCTTCATGCTTGTGCCATCTGCGTTAACGAGGCTAGGGCGCGATCGAGTAGCACCTCAACTTGGACGCGAGTTACTCCGGGAAACCATTCGAGAAACTGGTCAATAGATGCTCCATCTTTAAGGTTCTCGAAAAAGGCGGCAACAGGTACGCGCGTTCCCCGAAATATCCATGCACCACTCACCTTGGTTGGATCGCGTTCAATGACTTCAAATAGGTGTATATTCTGCATGACAAATTCGTTGCTTGTTGCGGATGAAGTAAAACAACTAAGATAGAATTAATCTTAGCATAAATCAACGGTGGTTTAGGATTTGTACATTCAAAAGAGGCGGGAATGCTTAAAGAAATAGAAATCCAAAATTTTAGGTGCTTTGAGCAAATAAAAATTTCTGGTTTTGAAAGAGTAAATTTAATCGGCGGTAAAAATAATGCTGGCAAAACAGCCTTGCTAGAAGCACTTTTTCTCTATAACGATCCCGACGGTAGAAGTATATTCGCATTAAAAAAGCTGAGAATGGAATCGTCAGCATCGTCAGAATCCTCAGAATGGATAGAATCAATAGAATCAATATATAAAAGGGAATGGGACAACTTGTTTTATTCCCTCAACAAAGACGCAGTTATAGTAATTCATGGAAAAGATGAAAGTAATGTCGTAGATAAAATAGAAATTTGGTTAGATGAATCTGGAAATGTAGACAATATTTTCTCAGACACAAATGTAGAAAGATTAAGAGAGTTATTCTTGAAGGATAAAGATGATTTGTCAGTCCTAAATATCAAATTAACTCGATACAATCAAGAAACTGTTAATTCCGTTGCAATAGCTACTTCATCAAAAAAAATGGGGTTTGGCAGTCGTCCTAATGTTAAAGAACCGCATTTTATTCCATCTTGTATGAGGTCTTTTGAAAGGAATCTCACGGAACTATTTGACCTGGCGCGTTTGAATGAAAAAGATAGCGAAGTTTTGAAAGCTTTTCAAATTCTCGACTATTCAATAGAATCAGTAGACAGTTTTTCGATCGGGGAACCCACGCTCTACTTGAGAAGGAAAGGCGAAAAGCGTTTGCCTTTATCATTGTTTGGAGATGCCATTAACAGAGTTGCAGAAATAATCCTTAAACTGGTAAACAGCGAACACAAAATACTGCTAATTGATGAGATAGAAAATGGCATACACCATACAAGTCAGCGGGAGTTTTGGAGAGTGTTATTTCGGTTGGCGGTTGAAATGGATACGCAGATTTTTGCTACAACGCACAGTTTAGAGATGCTTCAAGCATTTGCGGATGTGGGTTTAGAACAAAATCAGGAATGCAGCAGCGCATATTTTGAACTAGCAAGGAAACTCAAAACAAATCAAATAATCGGAAGTCGGCTCGATTTGGAAACTCTTAGTTATGCCATTGAGCATCAAGAAGGAGTGAGAGGTGAGTAATATTGTCATAGTAGAAAGTAAAAATGATAAAATTTTCATGCAGGCAATGGTTGAAAAACTAAACTGCGATATCCAGGTAGCATCACCTATTTATATAGATGATTATCAAAGTTTGGAAGGCTTGAGCGAAACAGAGTTAATCAAAGCTTTAAAAAATTTAATAAGAAAGGTTGACCGAAAAGATATCGAAAAGATAGGAATTATTATAGATATTGATAATTGTTCAGAGCAAGAACGGCTGAAATTCGTAGATAGATGTATAAAACAAGTGTTTGAAGCTGCAAGCTTGTCAAGCACTAAACAATTTATCGATATTTGTACAAATTATGGAACAAATGCAAAATTGGCTTGTTACTTTACAAATTTTGAAGGTAAAGGCGAACTGGAAACGCTTTTAAAGGCAATAAAGGCTAGAGAATCTCCTCATGCTGATTGTTTGGATAGCTGGAAAACCTGCATAGAAAGCCAGGGACAGCAAATTAACCAGAAAGGTTTTGATAAATTCTGGGTAAGCATCTATCTCAGGTATGATACTTGCTCAGATAAGGAAGAGAAACAAGCTGGAAGGAAATGCAGTATGTCTGGGTTTGATTATGTTATGAAACACAAAAAAGATATTTGGGATTGGGATAATCCTGCACTCGATGATTTGAAGGAGTTTTTTAAACTCTTTTGCTAATATGATAAAATAAACAAGAAATATTCGGCGGTTGAAACCGCTACTACACAAGCGAAGTCCGCCTTCGCGGACTAAAGAATAAACAGGATTTGATATCACAATTAAGTAATTTATGAGCTTAAAAATCTACTTTCTACGACACGGTGAGACGACTTACAGCCAAACAGGTGGCTTCTGCGGCGCGATCGATCCAGAATTAACGCCCGTAGGTTCTCAAATGGCAGAACAGTTTGCCGCCACTTACGCAAAATTGCCTTGGAATGCTGTTTATGTCAGTCCGATGAAACGCACAATTGCTACTGCAAAACCTTTGTGCGATGCTGTGGGAATTGAAATGCAGCTTCGCGACGGACTGAGGGAAATTAAGTACGGTGAGTGGGAAGGCAAAACAGTAGAAGAGGTCAAAAAAGACTACGAAGAAGATTATATTAATTGGCTGACTGAACCTGCTTGGAATGCACCAAACGGCGGCGAAACTTCGGTGCAAATTGCCAGTAGAGCTTCCTTAGTTATTGCAGAAATTGAGGAAAAATACAAGAATGGAAATGTGTTGGTTGTCTCGCACAAAGCAACTATTAGGATTATTCTGTGCAGTCTGTTGGGGATTGATTTGGGACGTTATCGCGATCGCATTGCCGCTTTAGCAGCTTCTGTCAGTATTGTCAAGTTTGACGTGCGCGGCCCGTTGCTGGAGGTTTTGGGCGATCGATCGTACATGGATGAAAACCTCCGCAATTTGCCCGGTACTTGAAATTGCGGGTAGGGTGCGCGTACTGCGTACCCTCTATTCTGCAACTAAATCGCGCCTAAGTTAGACAATCCTAAAATAGCACCTGCTCCCAAAATATGACCAAATGCCATAGTTCCCACAACTGCACCCAAACTCAAACCGCCGAACATACTGGATGAGGGCATTGCTGGGCCTGTGTGAGGCTTTTGGATGGTTGATTTGCCGATCGCAATAGCTAAAATATTGCAAAGAATCATAATCAAACCGATCGTGGGGCTCCACTCTATGGTTCTGGGGGCAACGGCAAGTAAAATTGGTGTAAACATCGATCGACTCCTTAAACTTTAGTAAACGAAAATGTGCATAGAAGATATATCAAAAAAATGCAACTGTTCGCTACACATTGCATTAAGAGTTAATTTTTCGACATATTTCTTAAAAATCTTCCCAGGATCTCAAGGTTTCTTCGTCTGTGCAGGCGGATGAAAGTTGGACAAGATGCGATTGCAATCGCCTAGCGATCGAAAGAACGAATCAACAGGAAATAATAAAGCATGAAAATACTGGTGTTAAATGCGGGTTCTAGCAGTCAAAAGAGCTGTCTTTACGAGTTAAACGATGTCCTGCCCGATCGACCTTTGCAACCCCTCTGGTCAGCTCAAATTGATTGGACTCACCAGCAGGGTATAGCAGAGTTGAAAGTCAAAACAGCAAAAGGCGATCGGCTTGAAGAGGAGTTTGCCTCAGACTCTCGCAAAGATGCTATTTCTCGAATGCTGCAGAGTCTTTGGAAGGGAAAAACTCAAACAATTAATGATTTAAACGAGATTGATATTGTCGGCCACCGCGTCGTACACGGCGGACAAGATTATCAGCAAAGTACGTTAA
This sequence comes from Microcoleus sp. B5-D4, assembly GCF_036705145.1. Classification (NCBI taxonomy): domain Bacteria; kingdom Bacillati; phylum Cyanobacteriota; class Cyanophyceae; order Oscillatoriales; family Microcoleaceae; genus Microcoleus; species Microcoleus sp. B5-D4. The sequence continues at coordinate 71,957 of NZ_JAUBTV010000010.1, forward strand.
TTTCGCCGGATGTTAAAAAGGCGATCGCCCGTTTATCTGTTTTCGCCCCCGTTCACAATCCGGTTAACCTCGAAGGTATCGAAGCGATTGAAAAAATCCTCCCAAATGTGCCGCAAGTAGCAGTATTTGATACAGCTTTTCACGCACAATTGCCGCCCGCAGCCTTTGTTTATCCCGGCCCCTATGAATGGCTGGAAAATGGGATTCGCCGTTACGGTTTTCACGGGATTAGCCATCAATATTGCGCGCGTCGGGCCGCCGACATTCTGGGTCGAGATGTGGCAGATTTGCGGTTGATTAGCTGTCATTTGGGCAACGGATGTTCTCTGGCGGCCATTCGCGGTGGCTGGAGTGTTGACACGACGATGGGATTTACGCCTTTGGAAGGTTTGATGATGGGAAGTCGATCGGGTTCGATCGATCCAGGCATTATCATTCATCTGTTAAAACAATCCGATTTTACTGCTGAGAAACTTGACGGTATTCTCAATCGAAATTCAGGTTTAAAAGGGATTTCAGGCGTGTCTAGCGATCTGCGGCAGATAGGAGATGCGATCGCCCAAGGTAATCAGAGAGCTCAACTTGCTTTGGATATTTACATCCACCGTTTGCGTGCCGGAATTGGTGCCATGCTGGCGAGTTTAGGAGGGTTGGATGCTTTAATTTTTACGGCGGGAGTTGGGGAAAATTCTGCTGTTGTGCGGGCTGCCGCTTGCGAAGCTTTTGGATTTATCGGGTTAAAATTGGATGGGGATAAAAATCAACAGTCACCGATCGATCAAGATATTGCGGCAGTGGATTCAGCCGTGAGAATTTTGGTAATTCACACGCAGGAGGATTGGGAAATTGCGCGAGAATGCTGGAAACTTTATCACTAACTTATTTTATGAATTCCTGCAACCACGATGCCCACTCAGCTTCGCAGCAGTGTCAACAATCACGAACTGCGCCACCCGAATATATCTAATTCATCTGCGTTAATCTGTGTTTATCTGCCCTCATCTGCGGTAAAAAAAAGAGAATGTATTCACCGCAGATGACAATGGATGGACGCGGATTCACGCAGATGAAAAGAATAGAGATCTGAATAATTCCGATGCTAACAGATTTGATATGACATCGTTGGAATACTGCCAGGGTTGGTAATGATCCAGAAACGGTTACAAAACTTGCCTGGGGGCGATCGGAATTTCAATAATAAACTCGCTCCCCTCTCCGGGTGCAGAAACGCAAGTCAATTTTCCGCCATGAGAACTGACAACAATCGAGTGAGAAATAGACAATCCCAAACCAGTACCCGAACCCACAGGCTTAGTTGTAAAAAATGGATCGAATATCTTGTGCAGCACCTCAGTGCTCATCCCCGGCCCGCTGTCGGCAATTCTAATTATGGCAGAATTCCTGTCTGTCACCTCTGTAGAAATTGTAATAGTAGGCTGTTTATGAGAATTTTCCGGGCAATCTCTTGCTACGAGGAGAGCATCGATCGCATTTGTCAAAATATTCATAAATACCTGATTCAACTGAGACGCATAACAAGTAATTAGGGGTAGCGTGCCGTAATTTCTAATCACCTCAATTCCCAAACGCCCGCCCTCTTTTCTCAGGCGCGGTTGCAGCAACATCACCGTACTGTCGATGCCTTGATGGATATCTACCGACTTCATTTGTGCTTCGTCGAGGCGCGAGAAATTCCGCAAGCTTAGCACAATATCCCGGATTCTTTCCGCTCCTACTTTCATGGAATCCAGCAGCTTTTGCAAATCCTCGCTCAAGAATTCCAGCTCAATTGTTTCTATTTCTTCTAGAATTTCATCAGCAGGTTCTGGATAGTGCTGCTGGTAAAGATCAATCAATTTTAGCAAGTCTTTAACGTATTCGCTAGCCGGATTAAGATTGCCGTAGATGAAACTTACAGGATTATTGATTTCGTGAGCTACACCAGCGACCATTTGCCCCAAACTAGACATCTTTTCCGTTTGGATTAATTGAGCTTGAGTTAGTTTAAGTTCGCGCAAAGTTTGTTCTAAACGCTCGTTCTTTTCATTTAACTCCTGCGTCCGCTCTTGCACTTTCTGTTCAACCGAATTGTAAAGCAGAGCATTTTCCAAAGAAATAGCAACTTGGGAAGAAAGCAACCTTAAAACTTCCAATCTGTGGGGAGTAAATGCTCCGACAGTCAAATTGTTTTCTAAATAAAGAATGCCGATCAGTTTCCCTTGATTGATGATTGGAGTACACAAAATAGATTGCAGTTTGTGTTTAGCGATGTAAGGATCGGCTGTGAATAGTCCCTCAGTCGCCGCATTGCTCAACACCAAATCCGAGCGAGTCCTTTCCACATAATTAATCACCGTCACAGGTAAATCCTGATAGTCGCCAACAGGCGTAAATTGCAGCACAGCTACATCTTCAGCAAATACTGACGCTTTAGCTGAAATCAACAGTTGACCATCTCTGACTAAAATCAGAAAACCTAATTGAGCACCCGCATTTTCTAAGGATATTCTCATCAAAGAAGCCAGCAACTTATCGAGGACAATTTCGCTAGAAATCGCCAGAGATGCTTTCATTACCGTTGCTAAATCCAGCACTCTCGCATCGCTGCCCGTAGAAGTATGAATAGTTGTGGTAGTTTGATTGTTGTTAAAACTTCCGTTGATCGGCGTCATTTCCCGCAACTGCGGATACTTCTGTTCTAAATCTTCTACTTTGCGAACTGCACCCCAGCGCAAGTAGCACGAGTGAGCTTCGCGCAAGTGGATTTTGGCATATTGATACTTGCCTTTACTCAACCAAAACTTAGCTGCGAGTTCATTAGCTAGCGCTTCATTTTGGACAAATTCATTGTCTTGGGCTAAATTGATAGAGAAATCGTACAGTTCTACAGCTTCTGAATCTTTCTTGGAAATTCTGGCTATTTCTGCTTGTACTAAAAGGTACTTATGCAGAAAATTTTCGGCACAGTTGTCTGCCCAAATTTTCATCTGTTTTTGGTTTTCCTCTAACTTTTCCAAGTATTCCTTTTGCTTCTCTTCTGAAACATTTGGGAAAACAGCCGCTAAAGTTAGAGAAAAGAAAAAATTCCATTCGGTAGCGGGTATGGCTCCGGTAATAAAAGATAGCTGTTTTTCTACTTCAAAAGCTAGTTGTAGCGCTTCGTTGAAGTTGCCGTACCAGTACATTACCTGGCATTTGCGAATCTGATAAAGGCAGAGTGAGTACAAATTTTGATGAGCTTGACAGTTATGTACGTATTCAGATTCGCTGATATCTTCGCTTTCAAATACAAACTTTTCAGGAGTTAGTTTGCTCAAGTTACGCAGGATTAACTCTACCCCTAATAATATATCGGTTACGAGCTGATTTTTGGTTTTTTGGCTGAATTGCAAATACCTGCTCGTATCGACCAGAATTTGCGATATTTCTTTACCTTGAAAAAATGAGTTAGCTATGCGGTTGGACAGGATATAACCCGCATACTCTAAATCTCCTGATTCTAAAGCTGCTTGATATCCTTCATTGCTGATTGCGTGGGAATCTTTGATGTGGTTGAACCAGTAATAAAAAATACTGACCAAGGATGAACAAGCTCTGCATTTCAAGCCAATATTGCCAGATTTTTCGCTGAGATTCAGCGAGAGCAAGCCGAACTGATAGGCAGCTTTGTAATCTCCCGAAACTGCGTTTAAGAACATACCGTAGCCAGCATAGCAAAGAGAGGCTTCGGGTACTAAACCGTATTGTAGAGAAAGATTGACTCCTTTTAAAACGCTGACTTTCCACAAGTCTGGATTTTTGAGGTACGCCGATGTCAGCAAGTTGGTAATTAATTTGACTGCAACTTTTTTGTCGGGTACAGTCATTTCGGGGGCGTCAATCAGGGAAGCTATTTCTCTACCAGCTAAAATATTGGTGGCTGTTGCAAATTCTTCGGATATGACTTTTTGTAGCCCGTCTAGGGGCAAGTCAATTCCTAGTAAGTCCAAAGCTTTGATTCCGGCTTTAACGGCTTCTTCGTACTTCGCCCGCAGGGTATACTGCACGATCAGCAGGTTGTAAATTTCTACCTTTTCTAAGGGCGATCGCGCTTTTTCCAGAGTTATATTAATAAATTCTTCAGACTTCTCGAAATAACCGTTTAAATACTCAACATTTGCCCGCTCCATGTGCAAGGCAAAGGCTAAATCGTAGTGGGCATCCCAAATATCGGCGCTCAAACCGTCCATGCCTGCGGTTAAATACTGCAAGGCAGCAACATAAGCAGTGGCATCTTTGGCTCTGCGGGCCGCGTCTAAATTCAGCGTTGCCAGTTCAATTAATTCTCGATCGTCTTTAATTAGCGATCGAGCCACATTCAAGTGATCGACTAATTCAAAGATTCTGTCAGCGCGATATTCAGCCGGAGTGTTTTCTAGGATTTGCCTGCCTATTTTCAGGTGAACTGCCTTTTTTTGCGAGTCGTCGATCAGAGCGTAAGCGGCTTGCTGTACGCGATCGTGCAAAAATTTATAATTCAGAATTAATAGCGGAAACAGCACGTAATCTAATGACTTGCTTTCCAATTCCGAAGTTGGCAGAATCAGTCCCGACTTAATCGCGGGCAACAGGTGAGAAAAAGTTTCCGAGGCTTCTTTTTCATTAATTAAAGAAAGAGTATTTAAGTCAAATTCGTTGCCCAAACAAGCCACCAAACGCAAAACTTGCTGCGTTGAACTTGGCAGTTTTCTCAATTTTTGTACCATCAAATCTACTACATTGTCAGTGATAGCGCACTGCTCAATTTGAGTCATATCCCAATGCCAGCCGCCCTTGCTCCCCGACTGTGGCGGGTAAAAAACTAGCAGGTTTTCCTGATACAATGTTTGTAGGAATTGATTTACAAAAAAAGGATTGCCGTCGGTTTTGCTGATTACCAATTCAGCTAACGGTTTGACTGATTCTCGATCGCTGTGCAAAGTCTCGGCAATCAAATGAGTTATGTTTTCCACCCCCAGCGGCGACAAAGCAATCTGATTAATGATTGCTTCCTGATTCCGCAGCGTCTCCACAGTCATCATTAAAGGATGAGTAGGACTAACTTCATTATCCCGATAAGCACCAATTAAAAACAGATATTGCGTAGCTTCATCTGTCATCATCAATTCGATCAATTTGAGAGTAGCCGAATCAGCCCACTGCAAATCGTCTAGAAAAATTACCAGCGGATGTTCTGGCTGGCAAAATACGCGAATGAAATTTTGAAATACTAAATTAAAGCGGTTCAGAGATTCCGTCGGCCCCAATTCAGCTACTGGAGACTGAGCTCCGACAATTAGTTCAACTTCGGGAATAACATCAATAATAATTTGCCCGTTTTGCCCGAAAGAACTGCGGAGTTTTTCGCGCCAAACTGCTAATTGAGCCTCACTTTCAGTTAACAGTTGCCGCACCAATTCCGAAAAAGCGCTGACAACGGCAGAGTAAGGAATAGTCCGCTTGTACTGGTCAAACTTTCCCCAAATAAAATATCCCCGTCTGCGGGTAATCGGTTTGTCTAAAATCTTCACCATTGCAGATTTGCCAATGCCGGAATAACCAGCAATCAGCATCATCTCGCTGCGGGATTTATGTTGTCCTCTCGCCAGGACTGACAAGGGAACTTCTTTTTTCGATTTGAGTTCTTTTTTGATGACAGAAATTTGAGAATTGTCGGTGCGGTAGCCTCGATTATTTGTTGCTGCTACCCGTTCAAATGCCGCTAAAAGAGTTTCAACTTCTCGCTGTCTGCCGTAAAGTTTTTGAGGTATTTGAAATTTGTCGGAAATATCTTGGCGACCGAGAGGAAAATCGGAAACAAACCCAGATGTTTGCCACTGAAACAGGCAGGATTCCAAATCTGCTTTTAGTCCCCAAGCACTTTGATAGCGCTCCTCAGCGGTTTTTGCTAACAATTTCATCACAATATCTGAAACAGCTTGAGGAATTTCTGGGGCTATTTCAGCGAGAGGGACTGGCTGTTTGGCTATGTGACAGTGAACTAACTCCATGGGATCTGTAGTGGGAAAAGGGAGTTGTCCTGCCAGGATTTCATAGAAGGTCACGCCGAGGGAATAAAAGTCGGTGCGGTAATCGATTACCCGGTTCATTCTGCCGGTTTGTTCGGGGGACATATAGGCTAAAGTGCCTTCTAAAAAATTGGGATTTTTATTGGGAATATTTTCCAGGTTGGATGCTGTTGAGATGCTGAAATCTATTAGCTTTACTTGTCCGGTAGCAGGATTAAAAACTATATTAGAGGGATTTATATCTTTATGAATTACATTTTTTCCGTGAATTTCTCCCAAAGTTTCAGCAACTTTGATGGCAGTAGTCAGAAATCCTAAAAGGGTAAATTTTTGGGAACCCATAAAAATTTTTAAAGATTCCCCGCCAAAATCTTCTAAGATCATTGCCAGACTATTTCTAACCTGTTGCAACTTATACACTTTCACAACTCCGTCCAACAGGCTTAAGTTGGCAGTGATCTCATATTCGCGCTTGTATCTATTCAGTTCTTCAGGAGTCGGATAGTCTTCTTTGATAAGTTTGATAATAACAGGTTGGTTGTTCTGCTCGTTGTGGCCGCGGTAAACCAGGGAAGTGCTGCTTTCATAAATGAGAGCGAGAACTGCAACGCCGGGAATTGCCATCATAGTTGGGTTCTCTCAAATTAGGTGTGCTTGGTCAATGTTACAGGACTTACGCGCGGCGGGCTAGAAACCGGGTTTCTTCGTTGCTAGTCGTTGACAAACCCAAGATTTTTTCGTGTAAATCGGGTTTCTTTTCGTAAATCCTATGTTATTCTTCATTATCGCTCAAGAGCTATCTTTTGGGATGTGTGGGAAAGCAGGCCTTGACAGGAATGAGCTACTGCTGACAAAAGCACGCTGGGGCTTTCGTCACCTCAGCAGTTAGGTAAACAAAATCACAAATACAGGATTTGTGCAAGCATTTACTTTAATGCTCGATCGCCACGCTGACAACTAAATCATCTCAGATTCCAAGCAATCGCTTGACTTTAGTGGAGCGTCACCACATCTCGTGAAAATACGCAAGTGCTGAAAGATTTATTTTTTCCGGCGATCGAGCACGAATTTGGGTGCTTCAAAACAACGGCCGGTGCAAATCTTAACTATAATTGGCGACCGAGGCGCGGAGGGAGTTAAGTGTTGCTTCGGAAGCTGCAAGTTCCTTCAGTTCTATCTATTTTGACCATCGATTAACAATAGTGACATACTCCTACACCAACACAAGCTGTCACCATTGGTGTAGGCTTCTCAGTGACTCCAGCTATTGCTTCGGACATTGACTGAGCTTTAAGCACGGGATGACCCACCGCCCTATTTTTGATTCCTATTGCTGCATTATGATCGCGGTCTAGACTACACCCACAGTGAGGGCAGTCATGCCAACGAATATGCAGCTTTTTTGGTCCTTTTTCGCCACAACTAGAGCAATCTTGTGAAGTATTGTAGGCACTTACTGGGATTACCAACACACCAGCATTTACGGCTTTATTTGTTAGAATCGACAGAAAGCTTGACCACCCAGCATCCAACACAGATTTAGCTAATTTTGTACGAGCCAGTCCTTTAATATTCAAATTTTCAACCGCAACAACATCATATTTTTTCAACAGCTCGTTAGCCGTCTTAAAATGAAAGTCTTTACGCTTCTCTGCTACTTTCTTGTGACATTTTCCCAGTTGCTTAACTGCTTTCTGTCTCCGGTTGCTACCTTTTTTACGACGCGATACTCGCTTCTGAATAGTTCGCAGACGTTTCCCGGCTTTGCGGTAATGTTGAGGAATTGCAACTGTTTCGCCCTCAGAGGTTGTCAAGAAATTCTTTAGCCCAACATCAATTCCAGTAATCTTTTGAGGATTAAAATCTGGTTTAATCGTAGGAACTGTTGAATCTTCTAGGGAGAGCGTAAGATAGTACCCATCAGCCTTTTTAGTGATAGAGACGGTTTTGATTTTGAATCCATTAGGTATGGAACGGTGTAAAACAACCTTAACTTTTCCAAGCATCGGCAAGTTAATTAAGTTATTTTGTAAACAACCGTCTTTAACTTGAGGATAAGTGAACGTGCGATAACGACTGCGTGGTTTAAATCTCGGTCTGCCACTACGCTTTCCGTTGCTATCACCTTTTAGGAAACGATCAAAAGATACCTTAACTCGCTTAACTACATCTTGAAGAACTTGAGAGTAAATCTCAGCATACCAAGGATGAGTTTTCTTGAGTTGAGGTAACGTTTTTTTCTGACTGTAATATTCGGGATTATCCCGCAGTTCGGGTAAATGGCAAACTAGCGGACACGCATTGATGGGAGAACGGTTTTGCTCGTACCAATTGAATCTATCAGCCAACAAGTAATTGTATTGAGCCCATAGCATCGACAGCCATCTGTCGATTTCAATGGCTTGTAACTTTGTTGGACGTAATCGATATTGGTAAGAGCTTCTCATTCCTTTGGCGTGGTCGGTACATATCAATTAGTGTTACTGTACCAGAATACTTTATTTACTGTCAAGTGCATGAGTAAAGTATATTGAAGTACAAAATAGACTCGTTAAACAAAGAGTTTGTTTGTTTCGTCATCCACCCGTCTAGCAATTCAAAACTATGTTTTGAATTGCTAGACGGGTGGAATCCTCACCTCACGCGCCTTTCATCCCACACTAATCGAAGCGATATAGTGCGGGGATTCCCGTCTGTTTAGCTAACTGACCGAAAGCATCTAGGATACAAGCCCCCGGCTTCATGGGTGGAGAAATAAAAAACCTGTATCCGATAAAGGAGCCCCCGAATTTATCTCGCGCAAGTCAATGCTTCAAATCTAAAATCTAAAATCTAAAATCTAAAATCGATTGACCGTTTGAGCAGAGTAAATTTGACAAAAAATGCAGAATTATTGCACCTTGTCTGGTGCGCGGCAGCGAACCCTACATTAATCAAATTTGCCTAACTCTTAAGAAAATTTTAGGAAAGATTAAGAATTATTGCCATAAAACCCAGGTAAAGTTGTTTGAATTGCGAGTCAAATGCCAAGCAGGCAAAGCGTTTGAGCATTTCCCAAATGTGTAAATCCTCAGAAACTTAGTATTTCTCAAGGATTCATCCGGTGAGAAAATCAGAAACAACCTTAAAATTTAGCAGTAATCGCCCGATCGGGCAATTCTCAACCAGCACCAGGAAAAAAACTATGAAATTGGCTTATTGGATGTACGCAGGCCCAGCCCACATCGGCACTTTGCGCGTCGCCACTTCCTTCAAAAACGTCCATGCAATCATGCACGCACCCATTGGAGACGACTATTTCAACGTCATGCGTTCCATGCTGGAGAGGGAACGGGATTTCACCCCGGTGACTACCAGCGTCGTTGACAGACACGTACTGGCGCGGGGTTCGCAGGAACGGGTGGTGGACAACATCACCCGCAAAGACAGAGAAGAACACCCAGATTTAATCGTGCTCACCCCGACTTGCACCTCCAGCATTCTGCAAGAAGACTTAGAAAACTTCGTGGAACGAGCTCAATTGGATGCCAAAGGCGATGTATTGCTGGCGGATGTTAACCATTACCGCGTCAACGAACTGCAAGCTGCCGATCGCACTTTGGATCAAATCGTCCAATTTTACATTAACAAAGCCCGCAAAAAAGGCGATTTAGTAGAAGCCAAAAGCGAAAAACCATCTGTCAACATTATCGGTATGTCTACCCTGGGTTTCCACAACCAGCACGACTGCACCGAGTTGAAGCGTTTGATGGCAGATTTGGGCATTGAAGTCAACGAAGTTATTCCCGAAGGTGCTTCGGTTCACAACTTAAAAAGACTGCCGCGCGCTTGGTTTAACTTGGTTCCTTATCGGGAATTGGGAATGATGGCCGGGGAGTATTTGCAAAAAGAATTCGGCACTCCGATGATCGATATTACGCCGATGGGTGTGGTAGAAACTGCGCGCTGTATCCGCAAGATTCAGCAAGTTTTGAATGCTCAAGGTGCGGATGTTGATTACGAAAATTTTATTGACCAACAAACTCGATTTGTGTCGCAGGCTGCTTGGTTTTCGCGATCGATCGACTGCCAAAACTTAACCGGCAAAAAAGCCGTCGTATTTGGCGATAATACCCACGCTGCGGCGATGACGAAGATTTTGGCTCGCGAGATGGGAATCCACGTTGTGTGGGCAGGAACCTACTGCAAACACGACGCTGATTGGTTCCGGGAACAGGTAAGCGAGTATTGCGATGAAGTGCTGGTGACGGACGATCACGGGGCGATCGGAGATGCGATCGCCAAAGCGGAACCTTCGGCAATTTTCGGTACACAAATGGAACGCCACGTAGGTAAGCGGTTGGATATTCCCTGCGGCGTAATTGCTGCACCGATTCACGTCCAAAATTTCCCGATCGGCTACAAGCCATTTTTGGGTTATGAAGGCACGAATCAGTGCGTAGATTTGGTCTACAATTCCTTCACTTTGGGAATGGAAGATCACTTGCTGGAAATCTTCGGCGGCCACGATACTAAGGAAGTGATTACCAAGGGTATTTCGGCTGATTCTGATATGGGTTGGACGAAGGATGGACAGGCGGAGTTGAATAAAATCCCTGGTTTTGTGCGGGGTAAGGTGAAGCGGAATACTGAGAAGTTTGCGCGCGATCGGGGGATTGATAAGATTACCGTTGAGGTGCTTTACGCGGCCAAGGAATCTGTCGGCGCTTAATGATTTGTTGGGCGGGCAAATGCCCGCCTTGCAAAGTTTTGTTTTGGATTTAAAATAATTTGCGATCGGTTTATGAACTACAAACTTGATGTGCCGCTATCTCCCAAACTAGAAAAGTATCGCGATCGAATCGAATCAACTATCAAACCCTATATTGAAATTACAATTGAAAACAACGAACCTGCGAACTGGTGGCAAAGTAAATTTGGCGGATTGCCCTATTTACCTAAAGGATTCGAGTATCCTAAAAATTCAAATGGCAATTGGTTTTTTTTGCTGGCCCAAATCAACTTTTCTGAAGTACCGCCTCTTGAAGGTTTTCCGGATCGAGGAATCTTGCAGTTTTATCTTCCAGACGATGAATTATATGGCTTATCTTTCGACTCGGATGAAGATATTTTTCAAATTTTATATTTTCCTGAACCCGATCTCAACCTTGAGAATATAATCACTAATTATGATTTTTTGCCAGCAAATATTGAGTATTTTCCTATTTGGGGATGTTCTAGTTTGCAGTTTACTAAAAAGTATGCGCCAATTACCCATTACGATGATGGATTTACAAACTTTTTAGGAGAAGATTTTTATAAATTATTTAGAGAAGACGATGAAGTTAGGGACAATTATATAAATCTATGTGTTCCTCACGGTCATAAAATTGGTGGCTATCATGGTTCTTTTCAATCAAACGATCCTAGACTCGATTGCGAAAGCGATCCGTATAGCCTTTTATTTCAAATGGATTGCGATGCTAATGAGGTAATAGATATTATGTGGGGCAATGGTGGCGTAGGTAACTTTTTTGTCAAAGAATCAGCATTAAAAAAATTGGATTTTAGCGAGGTTATCTACGAGTGGGATTGCGGTTGAGTGAGGGTAAAAAATGCTATTTTGAGAGTTCTGGTATGGTGCGTCGCTATAAGATTTTCGATTGAGTTCGGAGATGTTATATAGCGACGCACCCTACGGTATCTATGATGGATTTATCACAACAGCTTACCTGAGAAAACAGCCATCATCAAATAAACGAATTATATGGACAAAACAGTAAAGATTCTCGAAGATTCCCCAACTATTACAGGTTTCTACGATCGAGAAGCGGATGTTCTGTATATCTCGCTAGGAGAACCGCGCGAAGGTCTAGCTGTGGACATTAGCGATGGAGCGATCGCCCGCTATCATGAGGATAGTGAAACTATTGTCGGCATTACTTTAATTGGGTTGCGCCAGCGGGTATTGAAGGAATTGAATCGCAAACTGCACGTCGCACCTCATCCCAATGGGTGGGCGGTGACAGAGGAAAATGTAGAGTCAAGTCAAAAGGTATTTCCCACTCAGGAAGCAGCGTTTAAATATGCAGTGGGTATAGCAAAAGCTCAATGGCTTGAGGTAGTAATTCACGGTGAAACTGGGGAAGTTGAGGAAGTAATTAATCCCGCGATCGACGCTTTGGTACAGCGGAGAAATCTGCGCTAATCTGAAGGATAAAAACGAGAATGTTTGGAAAGTGTTTAGATTTAGGGAAATAAAAGGGCGATCGGGGGATTTCTCAAATTACCGTTGAGGTATTGTACGCGACTAAGGAAGCTGTGGGGGCGTAGTTAGTTGTAGGGTGGGCATTTGTAGCCCTGTCAAGGCCGCTGCACCAGCCTGCATAAAAGACAATCAACCTCTTGAAATCTCAAATGCGGGCTCATGTTAAATTTTCTTTCAATGCTATAATGATTGAAAGTTAAGTAGAGAAGTCAAGTATGATGTCTAACAAATCACTGTCTTGGGGATTAGTTATCGCTACCTACAAACGCGAAAAAATTCTTCCTGTTTGCTTGGAACTAGCAATAAAACAAACCCGGAAACCAACAGAAATTATTGTAATTGATGCGAGTGATGACTGGGAGACAACACGCGATACAGTCATGTCAGAAATTGCCAAAAACAGTTCTGATATTCGTTGGGTTTACGATCGTGCCGAGATTCCATCTAGTACGCTACAGAGAAATCAGGGTTTAGAAATAGCAACAGTCGATATTGTTTTTCTAATCGACGATGACTCGCTGATGTATCCAACTTGTGCTGAGGAAATTATGCGAATTTATGAAGCCGATCCCACAAGTCTCGTTAAAGGAATACAGGCAGATAGTGTTGACATTCCTCCTTCATCCGATCGAGAAATCGTTGACTCCCAAAAAGCAACGGGGGATACGGAGAAATTAGCACGCTACGAAAATCTGAGGAGGGTCAAGGATTGGCTATGGGAAAACTTCTTTTTAATGAGTACAACAAAATTATTTATTCCTTATGATGGTGATTACCCACAATACGAAATCCCCTCCAACCTCAGTCATTTGAATGTGATAACATCTCCCTTGTTTCAGGGATATCGAATGACGTATCGGCGGGAAACAATTTTGCAGGAAAAGTTTGAACCTATACTTCGTTACTACGCTGCCGGAGAAGATTTAGATGCTAGCTATAGGGTTTCTCGTCAGGGTATGCTATTAACTGCGGTGAATGCTAAACTCCATCATTTCCAAAGTGCAAGCGGTCGGTTATCCCGGTTTAAGTCTTCGGCACTGTCAGCTTTAAATCAGGCACTTTTCCTGAGAAAATACTCAAGCGATCTGCATCGCGATCGCTTGGTATATTACCGCTTAATCGCACGGCGAATTATCGCTGAGATTTGCAAGGATCTACTGACTCGCCGTTGGTCATTACCACAGGGAAGAGGTATGTTGGTGGCGTTAAAATACGCGCCTAAGCTGTTTGCACTGCCCGATGAAGAACTGGCTCAATGGTATACGAATTTACAACGAGAACTTTTACAGTTAAGATCTTAGACTTGCTTTAAGTGAAAGATGGAGTTTCCCATTAACACAAAGCCGACAGATGCGATCGCCCTTCTGAAACCAAGTGCGATCGCCCTCACACCTCATTTTGACTATCTTCTTGCTCAACTTGCTCAAAATTCACTTTCTTATAAATAGCAGATAGAGGAACTTCTAGCTGAAAGGAATTAAACACTAATGCCGTATCTTCCTCATCATACTCGCTATACAACCATCTTTTATTCTCGGTTTTAGAATACTGCTCGATTTTGATTTTTGTTTGGTCAATAAGAATGTATTCTCGAAAAGAAGGAATAGTTTTATAAAATGTAAACTTGTCAACTCGATCGTAATTTTTAGTAGACTTTGATAAAACTTCCACAATAACTTGAGGGTTGGTAATCGTGTCAGTGCGATTGTTGCGGTACTCAGGTAGCCCAAAAATTACCATTACGTCTGGATAAGTGTACAGTCGCACTTTTGGTATCCACAGGCGCACGTCACCGATGAAGACATCATACTCTTGTTCTGGAAGAGCGAAATTTAAAGCAATGTAAACGTTTCCTGCGATCCGATTGTGATTCGTAGATCCGCCTGTCATAGGAATAATTTCCCCGTCGAGATATTCGCTTTTGTACTCTGCTGTTTCTTCCAGTGCTAAATATTGCTCTTCTGTGCAGTAACGTTGCTCGGTTGTTTGCAAAGTGCTTGTCATCTGGATGTTCTCCCGCAAGGATGTTGAACAAATATTTCTTTTGGGTACGCGCGTGCGAAGCTATCCCGAAGGGAATCGCTCACTTAAATGATAACCCGCATTTCCAAAAAAGCGATCGCCCTTATTCCTCCCCGCTTTCTTCTGGCTCATTTTCCGCCTCAAAATCCACCTTCTCATAGACATCAGCCAGCGCTACTTCAACTTGAAAGAAATTAAAAACTAGCGCCGCATCTTCCTCATCGTACTGACGGTAGGACCACCGCTTGTTTGCCAACTTACAATACTGTTCAATATAAACCTGGGATTGGTCAATCAGAATATACTCTTGAAATGTCGGCAGCGTTTGATAAAACTTAAACTTATCAGTGCGATCGTAAGCTTTCGTAGATTTCGATAAAACTTCCACAATCACTTGCGGATTCATCACCGTATCCTGGCGATTATTGAAATACTCAGGTGTCCCCGGAATTACCATCACATCGGGATAAGTATAAGTTCGCTTTTTCGGCAGCCACAGACACACGTCGCCCATGAAAACATCATAGTCAAGTCCCTTAAGAGCAAGACGTAATGCTATGCTCATATTCAGGGCAATGCGATTGTGATTCGTAGTTCCACCTGTCATTGGAATAATTACTCCGTCGCGATATTCACTTTTATACTCTGCTGCTTCTTCCAGGGCTAGATATTCTTCTGGAGTGAAGTAGCGCTGTGCTGTTGGCTGTTCTGTTACTTGTAGAATAGCTGTCACGGTGTTTTTCCCAACTCAATTGATATCTTGCGTCTAGTTTAACATTGTCCGAAATTGCGATCGCCCTTCTCAAACAAGCGGGCGATCGCACGCTTATCAACTCGCAACCAAAATTAGTCGATCGGATTGAAAACTAAGGTCAATCGAGCACAGGGAAGCAGTTGTTTGAGAATTCGCAAATGACCCTCTGCATCAGACCAACTGCGAAAGCGACCGACAACGACCCTTTGTAGATTTGGAAGCAAACGAACCACGATCCACGGCTTGAGACGTTTCTCATACGGCATAATAGGTGTATCTCCTTGTTAATTGGAGCCATAGCCAGTCCTGATCCCTCGGAAAGCATCGGACTGGCTTTTGACTTTTGCATACTTAAGTTTAATCCAAATAAAGCAGTTTTACAACCGCAGCGGTCTATTATGCAACTGTTACAGTCTATACAGCCCAAAAATTGACCTACAAGGTGCTAGCATCTGCCTTGCAAAGGTTGTGAGCAGTTAAACAGTGATCCGGTGGAGATTAGCAGTTGTCATGGCCGATCGGAATATCAGTAACAAGGAACTGGCTGTCCTAACCGGGATGAATCCCAGGTCTATTTCTCGGCTCAAAACTCGCCGTTACCTGACCAGAATAGACGCAGCAACGTTAAACGTTCTCTGCAAATCACTGAATTGCAAGCCCGGAGACTTAATGGATTACGAAGAGGACAATCCCGATCGAGGCTGAAATTTGAGGACACAAGCGATCGCACTGTTTTGAGGTGATTTGTACGATCGCCCTCTTTCAACCAAGGGCGATCGCACGCTTATCAACTCGCAACCAAAATTAATCGATTGGATCGAAAACTAAGGTCAATCGAGCCGCGGGAAGCAGTTGTTGGAGAACTCGCAAATGACCCTCTGCATCTGACCAACTGCGAAAGCGACCGATAACGACCCTTTGTAGATTTGGAAGCAAACGAACAACGCTCCACGGCTTGAGACGTTTCTCATACGGCATAATAGTTGTATCTCCTTTGTAAAGGTATCTCCTTTGTTAATGGGAGCCATAGCCAGTCCTTGCTTTCCACGGCGGGGGACTGGCTTTTGACTTTGCTGTGGTGTGCTGTACAAATTATTGCACAAAAGGCCCTCATTGGTAGCAGAAAATTACTAAAATAGCGTTATAACACCGCGATCGGCGTAAACTTGTATGATTGGGAGCGTTCACAAACAGTAAATATTGACAGTGAGCAAGCGCGTTCACATCACACTCCCCGACTACATCTATGAATCCTTAGAACTGTGGGCAGACCGGCAAGGTAGACCCACAGCTAGTTTGATCGCTTTTATCGTTGAAACGGCGGTTTTGGAAGCGAAAAAAAAGGGAGATTTACCTTCTGAACCTGAAAAGCCCAAAAGCGGCGCCTAAAGACTTCCCTCGTGGGTTGCTGGTGCGTGTCGGGCGATCGCACTTATCGAAATTGATGAAAACTAGCATCAGCGCCCGCAGTTGGCGCCCAATATTTAAAATCATTCTCTGCTTTGTCCTCGCGATCGCCTGTTAGTGCATCAGTCCTCTCAGCAATCAAAAGTGCCAGTTATTTAATTGTCCGCCGGCTAGTCAGTTGCAGAGAAACTCACAAAAAAATATCATTCTCAGTAACCAGCTTTCGACTATACATTCAATCCTCTTGTGGGGCGGGCTTCTAGCCTGCCCCTAAAAGCTTATTGAGAATAGTGCCATCTCTCAGGGGAAACGGAAATTGCATCCCAGAATTTCCTCCTTGAGGCCAATGGTGAAAACTGTACTGTTCGATCGCCCTAATCAATCCCACTTACCTAGATTAGACGCATCAACATATTTTCAAGGAATGACTTATGAACTTCACAGCAAGACTCACACAAACCAGCTTACTCGGTTTAATGCTATTTGCCAGCAATCCAGCGGCAACCTTGGCTATAGGACAATCGAACACAAGCACTGCACCAACAACGTCTCGCATTCAGTCTCCAATTGAAACCATACAAATAGCTAATGTATCCACTCCCCAAAAACTGGTGAGGGATTTTTGTGCTCGCAAAAGACAGAAAGTGGAAAACTATTTCGAGACCAGCAACTTTCGGATTTATCTGTGCTACAACCACGCCAATCAACTATATTACTACGGCGTTAAAAAAAGTAACGGCAGCACGATCGCCCTGCGTGCTCGAACTGAAGAAGGGACTGGTTACGTGGCAAAAAATGGCGCTTACGATTACATTGTTACAGGAGCTAGCCTTAGTATTTATAACAAAGGCAAACGCATTCTCGAACAACGAGTGATTCGCTCCCTTTAGTATTTCAATGCGATCGCTCTTTCAAGCCCCGACTTCTTCAAAAAGCCGGGTATCTAACAGAATATCTGGCTTTTCTGCTGAGGCAGACAAAATTTTGTCTAATTTAACCTCGAACTCAAATGATATTATGTCCGGTCGATTACCCCTAATACGGTAGGGGCTCCCCTCACGAAAAATATCTGCCAATAATTGACAATCTCAAAAACCCGCCCTTTTAATCGCTTCGCCACATTTGAGTTTGAGGTTAACAGGTTTCAACCGCCGAATAATCTCAAAATAAAAAAACCCTCCCCAACAAGGAGAAGGGAGAGTGAAAAGACAGTGAGAAATTTAAGTTTTTGCAGAATTAACAATAAGGAGTCACATCTTCGCCCCACTCGTCAGCCAAATAACACAAAGCTCGAAAACGCAGCCCAACCACTTGCTCGTAAAGCGGATTTAACTTGCACAGTGGCGGAATGGATAATAAAGTGCGATCGCCCACGAGAGAAATTTCTACAATATCAGATGAGTCAATATTGCTCTCATGCAAAAAATTATGTCAACCTCTACTCCAAGGCAGCATCCCGCTCTTGTGGCGCCCGTCGGGCCTAAAAATGGTTTACCGAAACGTCCCCAATCCAGATTTAATCATCCCGCTCTCCTGCACAATTGCGGATGCTGCTTCCCCCAAAATTTTGTGTGCGGCAGTCGTCGGATGAATGCCATCCCAAAACAAAAATCGATCGGGACTAGCACAAACACCTCCACCCGATAAACACGCACTCGTCACATTAGTCAAGCCATATTTAGCCGGGTTGGCGATCGCTTCCCGATAAAGCGCATTAGCATCCAGAGTCGCAATCTTTAAGTCAGAATGCTGTTGACTTAATACCTTAACCGTTCGCCTCAAACCCTGATTGTGCGCTTGTGTTAATGCAGTGAGACTTGCCGAATTAGCGCCTGTTCGCGTCGCCGGTAACTGCCCCAAATCTGGTAAATTTGCCAGCAGGATATTTTTAGCACCCACATCAGCAAGAGACGCGATCGCCCTCGCCACATTTTCAACGGGAAGATTCGCATTATTGACCCCCTGCAAATAGTCATTTGCACCCGCCCACAGTACATACAGCGCATGAGGATTTGCCTGTTTTTGGGATTTATTCCATGACTGAACTTGAGCTAACAAACCAGGGACAAGGCTATTGCGATCGCTTCCGGTTGTTGCACCTCCATAAGCGAAATTAGTGACTCGTTCGGGCGGCAACTTGAGGCGATCGGCAAGATACTCTACCCAAACTTTACCATTCGAGTAACGCCCTTGAAAGTAAGTCGAACGAGGCGGATATTGACCCCCGCTCGCTCGAAACACCATTCCCATATCCGAAAGACTGTCCCCAAATACATAAAGTTCATTGACAGCCTCAGAACTTTGAGCTGATAGGATGAGTGCAACCATAAAAGATAAAAGCGCAATAATTACGGCAAAAAACGTTTTTTTCAACACTTGGTATTAGTTAGATAGTTGAAATATTTGATAATTTGTACCCGGTAATTGCCGAGTTCCTGATTTTGACATTGAGTGTTATTTATATTCTTGAAATCGCTTAAATATTTGCACCAATTACTAATATATCAATTTTGTAAAAAATGTGGGGAGTAAACCTGAACTTTAATTGTGGGTTGCCCCACTCCACTGCTCAACCTACATAGATTGGTGGTGTCCTTGACCAAGAATTTCAAAGGTGGTACCCGCCACGTGATTTATCCGTGGAATCAATCCCAAATCTCAAATCGAAAATCACTTATTGCCCCCGCATTTATCCGTGGGGTCGCCTCTAAAATCTAAAATCTAAAATCTAAAATCGATTGACACTTTTCTAATGGTATCTAGCTCATAGCGCTGTGGCGGGGGCACAACCGTACATCTTTTGGGAGATTACCCAATAAAGTTACGCAAGAGGCGAACCACGAAAACCTCCCAAACAACTACCCTTGAGCTAAATATCAATCAATAAAAAAAGAATGAATTTAAAGCTGATTTACTCGACGAGCGAGAAATTGAGCGCACTTTTTATCCCGGAAAGCCTGCACAAAACAAAAACCCTCCCCAACAAGGAGAAGGGAGGGTGAAAAGACAGTGAGAAATTTAAGTTTTTGCAGAATTAACAATAAGGAGTTACATCTTCGCCACATTCGTCAGCCAAATAACACAAAGCTCGAAAGCGCAGCCCAACCACTTGCTCGTAAAGCGGATTTAACTTGCACAGTGGCGGAATGGAAAATAAAGTGCAATCGCCAATTTTGACTTCTCGCTCAAACGGACACTGGCTGGGAATAAACTTACACAGCAACCGAGCCAACTTTTGACTTTTAATTGCAGTGTTATCAAGCCATTGTTTTAGCGGATGCAAGGGGTCAAAGTGTGGCTTTTGACCGTAAGGTTGAGAAGTTGTAGCGACATTAACGGCGGTTTCTTCTTTGCCAAATCCTACCCAATGTGGCAGAGTTCGGTAGGAAACTGTATGCTCAAATACGTTCATTTTGCTCTCTTCCTCTTTTATAACGAGGTGCCAAGAACTCTCTGTAGAGCTTGTGCGATATTATCTACAATCAGTATCTACAGCATCTCGTTTTGCTTTACCGGATTGAACTTCTTAAATTTATGACTTAGGGCGAGAAAAGTAGTTCCTGATTTTTTTAAAGACGGTGTGCGCTCTAAAAAGTGTCCTCATTTCAAGCCCAAGGATTGATTGATAGGGTAAAAATTCTGTCTTCTACGTTTTAGCTTCAACCTTCGGTTGACTCTCCTTTTGTAGTTCAATTACAATTGTGACGCATCGAAGTGAATTATCCTATACGTGAAAATGCGGAATTTTTAATAAAACTTATAATATTTCTAAATAAGCTCTGCTGCAAAAAACCCTGAAACCTCGACCCAACAATCTTTGCTCGCGATCGCTCAGAAACTTCTACAATGAGAAATAATCGGTATCACCGCCCTCACCACCCATGAGTAACCCAGAAACCAAAGCTATCACCCGCGAATTGCAAAGCCACGCCGCCATTCTCGGTGGCTTCGTCTCCCTCCTCTGGATTATCGAAATTGTCGATGTATTCCTATTCGGAGGCAGGCTGAATGCTTACGGAGTCCGCCCCCGCAGCCTCGACGGACTTCAAGGCATCCTGTTGATGCCTTTTCTGCATGGCAGTTTTGCTCACTTAGCTGCCAATACCCTCCCTTTTGTGACATTGGGTTGGTTGATTATGCTGCGAGAAATTAGCGACTTTTTTATCGTGAGTGCCGTCACTGTGCTAGTCAGCGGATTCGGAGTTTGGCTGACTGGCGCGCCCTATTCCGTTCACATTGGTGCCAGCGGATTAATCTTTGGTTACTTCGGCTTCTTACTGCTGCGGGGCTATTTTGAACGCAGCTTTACATCTATTTTGGTATCTTTAATTGTCGGTTTCTTCTACGGCAGTTTAATTTGGGGAGTTTTGCCCTCGCAGCCGGGAATTTCCTGGCAAGGGCATTTCTTTGGCTTTGTGGGCGGGGTATTAACAGCTCAACTTTTGGGGCGGCAGAAACGGCGAATTAACTAGAATAAGACTGAGGCTGCATCCTATCATCACCTTGGTTTATTGCTCATAAATTCTCTAAAAGCGTAGGTTTTTTGTCCATAAACCTGGTTTCTTGTGTAACAATTGCGTCGCGGATAGCAAGACTAACTGCTGATCAATAATTCCACGCGGGCCGGCAAGCACACAGTAAAAACTGAACCGCAACCTAACTCGCTTTCAACGTGCATATCACCACCCATCATCACGCAAAAGTGACGACTAATAGTCAATCCCAAACCCGTGCCGCCATACTTGCGGGTAGTTGATGCGTCGCCCTGCATAAATGCTTGAAATAAATGCTGCAATTGTTCGGGGGGAATCCCAATGCCCGTATCAGCTACGCGAAAAATTATTGAGTCGGAAGGTTCTGCTATTTCTTGAGTTGTTAAGCTGTCATGTTTAACTCTTTCAATACAGAGGCTAATAGTCCCCTCTTCCGTAAATTTCGCTGCATTGCTCAGCAGGTTGAGCAAGATTTGACGAGTTTTGGTAATGTCAGCATACATCATTCCCAAGTCGTCAGCACAATCAACTTCAAACTTATTAAAATTTTTATCTACCAAGGGTTTGACAGTAGAAACTACCTCGTCAATTAAATTAACCGGGTTGAAAGTTTCTAAGTAAAGTTCCATCCGACCCGCTTCAATCTTAGAAATATCTAGAATGTCGCTAATTAAAGATAGCAAGTGTTTGCCCGCTGTTTGAATTTTTTGCAAGTCGGGGATAAAATCTTCGCAGCCTAAATCCTCGGCGTCTTCTTTGAGCATATCGCTGTAACCAATAATCGCGTTGAGGGGAGTTCGCAATTCGTGGCTCATATTAGCTAAAAAGGCGCTTTTGGCTTGGTTTGCTGCTTGAGCGGTTTGAGCGACTTTTTGGAATTCTTCTGCTAATTTGCGCTGGGTAATATCTTCAGCAATACCGACGATGCGGTAAATTTCCCCTGTTTCGTTGCGGACTGGAAAAGCCCGATCGCGCACCCAGCAAACTGAACCGTCCGAGCGCACTACCCGATACTCCTCATCATAATCGCCCCGCACCTGTTTCTCAAAAGCAGCCTTGACGCGATCGAGATCCTCCCGGTGAATAGCATCCCAAAAAGCCTCCGGTTCTGACTGCAAACTCTGACAGCTCAAATTCCATATTTTCTCGCAAGCAGGGCTCACATAAACTAGCTGCTTTTGATTGGGTTCTCTAATCCAAAATACCTCATGAATATTTTCTGCCAACTGGCGAAACCGCTCCTCGCTAGCCCGCAACTGCCCCACAGCATTGTGAAATTCAGTCACATCCTGAATCAGCGATGCCACCCCGATAATGCTGCCATCAGCATCAACCAAAGTCGTATTGTACCACTCGCAAAGAATAATTTTTCCGTCTTTTCTGATGTTCTCGTTAATACTACTAATTCCTCCTTTATTAGTGAGCAAAGTTATAGATAGTTGCCTGACATACTCCTTAGCATTTTCAGGAACTATGAGATCGACTCCGTGGCATCCCATAGCTTCCAAGCGGTTGTATCCAAAAATTCTTTCCGCTGACAAATTCCATTCCGCTACTTCAAAGTTTAGATTCCATTCAATCGCTCCCAAAGGAGTTTGGTGAAGATGGAGAGCCAGTTTTTGCTGCGATTTTTTCAGAGAAATAATTAATTGATTTTTGTCGGCGATCGCAGATTCCACCCGATCTTCGAGAGTAGTAAACGACTCTTCCAATTGAGCGGCCATCATATTAAAGGAGCGAGCCAGGACACCGACCTCATCCTCCCGCTCTACAGACGCCATCAAGCGGGAATCTACTGCCATCCCGTCCCATTCTCCCCGGGACAAAGCCTCCGCAGCCTTGCTCAGACGCCGAATCGGTACAACAATC
This sequence comes from Microcoleus sp. B5-D4, assembly GCF_036705145.1. Taxonomy (NCBI): domain Bacteria; kingdom Bacillati; phylum Cyanobacteriota; class Cyanophyceae; order Oscillatoriales; family Microcoleaceae; genus Microcoleus; species Microcoleus sp. B5-D4. The sequence continues at coordinate 94,796 of NZ_JAUBTV010000010.1, forward strand.
CACCTAGAAGTCAGAGCGCCAATCGCCGTTGCCAGCACCAAAGCACCCAGACACATCACCACAGTATACCGAGTGTTGGCATTAATCCTTTCCATAAAATCGGCTTCAGGAACCGTCACCACAATCAACCAGTCGAGGCCCCTGCTGTCTAAAAGCGGCGTCACCTGTAGAAATTGCCGCTGACCGTCGATCGTAAAATCTAACTGGCGAGATCTGTCAATTTTGTGCAAATCCCCGAAGCGTTCTGTCAAATAGCGGGCAGTCGATCGAATTAGAACATTCTTGCTGCTGGCTGCCATAATCCGTTTCGGAACGCCGTTGCTAACAATAAATGGCGGTTCCAGAGTAGAATTTGCCACCAATTGCCCAGATCTTTCTACAATAAAAGTCTGTCCTGATTTGCCAATTTTTAGACCTTCCAAGAATTGATTTATCTTGGAAAGTGTCAAGTCAGAACCCAGGATTCCTATCAGTTTCCCATCATCGCCATAGACTGGTTGAGCAGCCGTAATCGCTAGTTTGGGAGCATCAAAATAAGTATAAACTTTACTCCAAGTCGGTTTGCCTGCCCGCACCGGAGCTATGTACCAAGGTCGGACGCGGGGGTCGTAGTTGAGAGTAGTTTTTAATAGCTTAGTTGGTTCCCCGAACTCCGAGGGCGCGTAGCTGTGAAAGTTATAGCCAGTAGATTGATTGGAAATTTGAATTTGCAACTTGCCGTCGTCGAGGCGTTCCACTCCAATAAAATCTTTTTCTTCCGATGCGAATTGAATGTAGCTAATTTTATCAAAAATTTTGATTTGTTTGTAGAAGTAGCGTTGCAAATTATCAGCATCCTGCACGTTCAAAATGCCGAGACGGATGGCATCGAGATTGAGCTGATTTATTTGGTGTGGCGTTTCAATATAACTATTAATATGTTGCTGGATACGCGATGTGACTTCTGTCCGCAGTTGTGCGGCAACATCGTTGACGGCTATGCGCCCGTTCCGCAGCGACAGCCACCCCGTCAACCCTACCGCAGCGAAAGTCTGGAGGGCAAAAGGCACAACAAGGACGATGCGAATTGGCACTTTGCCCGACATTTTTAAAATCGGGTTGGTCAGATATTTGATTGGCATGGTAAAGCAGAACTATTATTAACCCACAACATTCCGGTCAAGTACAACTTGATGAGCGCAGATTTTGAAGTTGAGATGGTTTTAGTAGGCAAAGTGCTGTTAATAACTCGGAATCTGCCACTGGAAACTGAATTTTTAACGACTGCCACCGCCATCTTAGCGCGATCGGGAGCTTTGGGAACATTGGCAAGTGAGATGAATGCAGTATCAATCCTGGACTAACTCAACACGCTCATACTATTATAGATTTGAGATTAAAGAATTAAAAAATTGAAAAACACTGGTTCTGTAAGGGTTTAGAATTTGCCGACCGTTGCATTTTTTTTTGAACAGGTATCTCAAACTAGGTTTTTTAGCGTTTTGGCGGTCTGCAACGAACTATTTTCGTCAAAAACAACCGATGGATAGCCGCCCGTGCGTCCAGCACTAACTATTTTTCCACTCCTGACCGAAAGCATCCAGGATACAAGCCCCCGTATTTATCCGTCCAGAAATAAAAAACCTGTATCCGATGAAACTTGCCGAACGTATTTATCCGTGGGGTAAATTCTTCAAATTTCAAATCTCAAATCTCAAATCTCAAATCGATTGACGCGCGCTAATCAAACCAATCGAGTTTTTGGTTGACTCATGCTTGAAATGACGTATTTTTGCGTTTCAACCCGGCCGCTGCGTCAGTTTTATTTGACCGATAGCGCGATCGAAAGTTATAAGTTTTCACAGCAACTGCAATTGATATCTCCACAAGCAGCTACTTTTGATAGAGTACAACTTAATTGCGACTGGGTAAAATAAGCATAGTAGGATGCAACTAGCGGAGGCATGGATGATGAACGCAGTTATTGCTACTCTTGGCACTGCTCTCGGACTGAGCTCAATTTTTATCGGTTTGACGCCCGCAGTTCTCGCCCAACAAAGACTGCAACCAGCGCCCCAATATTCGGAAACGACTTTATCTGGGGACTCGTTGAGGACTGTGGAGGACAGAACCTTAGACTCGGACTACCAAAACTTGATTGGTGGACCAGAAACGGCGGCTAATTCTGCTAGAAGGGAAAGAAGCTTGGGCGACACATTTCGCCTCAAAATCGAGGGCCCATTGGAATTTATTACTACTCCTTCGGACGCCCAGCGTCAAGGAAATCCTTTACCTCCAAAACAAACCGACAGCGGTACAGAAGCGGGAGTTCAGCTTCAGCTAGGACTTTAGGATTTTTAAATAAATTGATGTGAAGCAAACGAGCGATCGCGAAACCCAATTTTTGATTCTAGCAGTTCTTGTGATTGCGATCGCTTTTTTATCAGAGTTTTATCACAAGTTTTGTGCGGTTTCGATCACACAAGGTTCTCTATTGTGAACCTAAAATTAGACCAATTAAACTTCCGATAAAGACCAATTAGCTACATATCTTTACAATAGCGCATAAAACTGGCGGTGAAGGTGATGAGAAAGGCTCAACTGATCGATTATTTGCGGGGAGAGTTGGCAATATCGAATTCTGCCATTGCCGTTGCTCTCCGACACGGTGAACAAGATGCCAGCGAACTGCCGATGGTTCTGTGGCAGTACGGGTTAGTAACACTGGAACAATTAAACCTGATTTTTGATTGGATGGAAGCTCAGCCAACTTAGCAATTTAACTAATGCGAATGGGAAGTCCCGCGCTCTACCGAAGGTGAGCGTCGGGATGAAAATGAGTCAGAAAATAAATTGAGCGACAGCGAATCAATATCGTTTTTGTGCGCGTATGATATTTTTACCGGTATTCTGCACTCCTGATAAATGTATAAAGCTTACAAGTACAGAATTTATCCCACAGATGAGCAAGATGTCTTGCTGGCAAAGTCTTTTGGCTGTGCGAGATGGTTCTGGAATTATGCTTTGAATCTGTGTCAAGAAACTTACAAGAATACCGGGAAAGGACTATCGAGAGCATACATACAAGGTTTGCTCCCTGCACTCAAGAAAGAATACGAATGGTTGAAAGAACCCTATTCTCAATGCTTGCAGGTCGTTGCATTGAATTTATCTACTGCCTACAAAAACTTCTTTGACAAGAGGGCGATGCCACCCAAATTCAAAGCCAAGCACGACAGGCAGTCGATCAGTTATCCTCAAAATGTCAAATTTGACGGTGACTATATTAATTTACCTAAAATTGGTTTAGTTTTCTGTCGGCGGCACCGTGATTTCGAGGGCGACATCAAGACCGTTACCGTGTCTCGTAACCCAGACGGCAAACACTTTATTTCTGTTTTGACTGACGACGGGAAAGAAAAGCCTGAATCCGTCCCAGCAGGTAAAGCTATTGGCATTGATGTCGGGTTGACTCATTTTGCGATTACCAGTGATGCTTCTAAGTTTGGCAATCCCAAGCATTTTGTTAAACGTCAGCGGAACCTAAAACGTAAGCAGCAAAAGCTTTCTCGCAAAAATAAAGGCAGTCAAAACAGGAAAAAGGCAAGACGGGCGGTGGCAAAAGTTCACTCCAAGATTGCCCGATGCCGGGAAGATTTTCTACAAAAGCTATCCCGCAAGATAGTTAACGAAAACCAAGTTATTGCAGTGGAAAATCTCAACATCAAAGGCATGGTAAAGAATCATAATCTAGCCAAAGCTATTAGTGATGCTGGCTGGGGTATGTTTTGTACCATGCTCAAGTACAAGTCCCAGAGCGAAGGAAAGCAATATGTCGAAATCGATAGATGGTTTCCGAGTTCTAAAACTTGCCATGTATGTCTAAATCGAGTTGAGAATCTCACTCTTGATATTAGAGCATGGAGTTGTCAGCATTGTGGTACTCACCACGATCGTGACGTAAACGCGGCAACCAATATTAGAAATGAAGCCTTGCGGATTTTGGCGTTAGGAACTAGCGCTTCTGCCTGTGGAGGGGATGTAAGTCGATCTGGTAAAACTTCGGTTTTGTGGGACGCCCCGCCCCGTTGAATCAGGAAGCCAGCGCTGTACCACTTAAGTGGTCAGCGTCTGGTAGTTCACAATCCTGAGTTAAAAAATATGGATATCGGATTGCAATTTTTTGACAAATAAAGCTTGCACCAACGGTCGTCGAAAAGTATAGGGTTAAGTGTTTGGGTTGAGGGTGGGTCTTATTTTTTCTCAAACATAAAAATACAAATATACACTAGGGACACAGCGCTGCTGTGTCCTCATTTTTGTTGCCGCCTAAAATAAACTGCTTTCAATCTGTCGAAGATGCGATCGCAGACGCCATCAAACAGACGGCATAAAACAAACCCCAGCAACTTTTAGGCTGCCGGGGCTTGTCTTGTTTAATTTGGTGGCGGGAAGTGGATTTGAACCACTGACCTTCGGGTTATGAGCCCGACGAGCTACCAGGCTGCTCTATCCCGCGTCGCTTTATCTCTCTTTAGTGGTTTCCAAAAACAAAACCCTGAAACCTTAACGATTACAGGGTTCGCTTGAATTTGGTGGCGGGAAGTGGATTTGAACCACTGACCTTCGGGTTATGAGCCCGACGAGCTACCAGGCTGCTCTATCC
>NZ_JAUBTV010000010.1:99540-114515 GCF_036705145.1 Microcoleus sp. B5-D4
CGCGTCGTTTTTTGTATCTTTATTAATATAAACATATCTTTCGGAAAATTGCAACCCCTAAATCAAAAAAACTTTTTAGATTGTGGGAGGGGTTGCTCAAATCGGCGAGCCAGTCTCGATCGCCCTAAAGCATCGAAACTTCCCCGATTACCTCCAATCGCTTGAACTCACTGAGAGTGAGGTAAGTCTCCGCCAGAGTTTCGGCGATCGTCGGAGTAATCCACCCCAACTGCTTGAGCAAGTGAATCGCCACAGCAAATTGAGCGCGCTTTCCCCCATCCGTCACCTTAATTGCCAAGCCCATGCCTTCGCCAACGCGGCCAATGCACTGCACCCCTTCGGCACCGGACTTGCTCACCAATTCCCCTTGAGTCAAACGCATCAGTTCCGTATCAAATTTGCCCTCACCGGCAACCATCATCGGGTGATGAGTCATAGCGCGGACAATCCGCTCCATATCCACATTGTTGCCGGAGGCTAACTGAGCATACAAAGACGCCATTTGCCCCAACTGCAACAGATAGGTAGGAGCGCCGCAGTCGTCGCGAGCGCTGATAAACTCTTCGGCAGGCATTGCCAGCAGGTCAGCCACTTTGCCCAAAATAAGCTGCTGGACAGGATGTTTGCGGCGTAAATAAGTGTCCAGAGGCCAGTGCAGTTGCTGACAGACAGCCAGCATTCCGGCGTGTTTGCCGGAGCAGTTGTATTGCAGGGCGCTCTTTTTGCCTTCGGGAATGGGGCATTGAAGTTTAGAGGGGTCAATGTCGCAGCGCCACAGGACGTTAAATACCTGGCGCGATTGCTCGATCGTACCTTGATGAGAACTGCAAATAATCGCTAAATCTCGATCGGTCAATTCGTAGCGTTCTAAAGTGCCAGTCCCCGTCACCGCCAAAGCTTGAAAAGGCTTGAGTGAAGAACGGACAAATGAGGCCGTTTCCGAGTTACCAGCAACAGACAGAACGCGCCCGCGGTTGTCGCAGACAGCGGCCTGGGCGCGGTGCCTCGATTCTACAATACCTTCGCGCAGCAGTGTGACTTCCAGTTCGGGAGCTTGGGTTCGTTTTCCCCTTGTCATATCAATTTTAGATTTTAGATTTTAGATTTTAGATTGGGGCCGGTGGAAGTTATGAGTTGCGAGCTGCCAGTTAAGAGTTATAAAGTTAATCTTTCGGCGATCGTTTCTCACTCATGCACTCCGTGTGTGTTGTTGGCTGTGCGCGGCAATCTCAAAACTCAAAACTCCCTTCCATTCCCGATTACAAACAACTCCAAATTAGTCCCCCGGCAACCAGCAACACTGTCAAACCATAAAATGTCTGCCGCAGACGCCGGAGAATTGGTTCTAGTTGGTAGTTGACAATCAACTGGTCTTGAAGCAAAACTTCGGGAGTTTTAGGCCAAGATTGACAATCGTACCAGCCAGACTCTTCGTAGACGACCGTGGGATTTGAAAGGCGCGATCGCACGTAGAACCAACCCAAGTAGAGCCGCAGCAAAGCTAATCCTAGAATAAAACTGGCACCTGCGGCACCGCACAGGACAAACTGAGCTGGATACTTGACAGGAGCAAAGCTAGAAGCAGCTATCGGCACCGATACCAAGCAACTCCAAGCCCAAACCCAAGCTAGTTTTGCCAGGTATCCGGGCCAATTGAGTGTTACCCAGCTAAAAAACCAGGATTCTTTAAGTTCTTGGTATTCATTGATCGGTCGCTGTTCTTGCGGAACTGGACAAATAGAAGCAGAAACGTTTTTCACATTAGCCATCCTCACAGCGTGGGGGAAAAGTCAATGCGTTCGGCGTGTCCCCAGAACGCTTCTAAATTGTAGAACTCCCGCTCTTGAGGCTTCAAAATGTGAATGATCGCGTCGCCGTAGTCCATGACGACCCAACTAGCGTCTGATAGGCCTTGTGTACGCAGTGGCAAGCGTTGCCACTCTTCTTCCACTTGGTCTGCTATCGCTTGGGAGATGGCTCGTACCTGCACGTTGGAAAATCCGGTGATGATCGCAAAGTAGTCTGCCAAATAGCATACTTCTGCCACCCGGAGCAATACAATATCTACTGCTTTGCGGTCATCGGCTGCTTGGGCAACGGTCATGATCATGCCACGGGCTTCGTCTGAGGAGGTGCCGGCCGTTGCTGTAGACTGGGCCCTGGAATATTCGAGTTGAGTTAGATCTGACATTCAGTGTTTAATTTCCTAATTGATAGGGTAAGGGGAAATGGGTGCGCTATTCGCTTTCGGTTGTTGGCAGTTTGAGACGGGAAATAGGAGTTAGTTGAAGCCAAAAGTAAGGACAGGATTTCTGGTAAATTTTACTTTTAACTTGTGATTTGTTCGATCGACTTTTCTGTCGAATTTCCTCTTTCCGGCGATTCGCGGGCCATTTGCAGCGCCCAATTCCGCGTAAGTACGGTGCGGGGGTGGATGTAGCAGCGAGTTTCTAGCAAATATTTAAGAGAATAATCGCTAGTTTGCCACACGGCTGCATAAAGATTTTGCCAGCTTGCCTCGCGCAGTGCTTCTAGTTCGGCTGTGTTGCCGCGGCTCGGCTCTATGGTATCTGCTACAAATACGGTACAACTGAGCTGACTCATGTTTGGTCTGCCGAGGGTGTGATGGGCGATGGCGTCCAAAATTTCTCGATCGACCACCCCGAATTCGTCTCTGGCGACGATCGCGCTGGCGTCTGCGTGCAGCAAATGCGGGTGTGCTTCTAACACTGAGTCTAACTCTAAACCTTCCTTCTGGGCCATTTGTAGCAGCAGTTGAGGTTTGAAGTATTTTGCCAAATCGTGCAACAAACCGGCAGTTCGGGCTTTTGCTTCGTCGAGGCCGTAATGGCGAGCCAAGTCACCTGCTACTTGTTCGACTCCGAGGATGTGTTTGATGCGGGCAGCAGGAACGCGGTCACAGAGCCAAGCTAGGACGTTTTCGCGCGCGGGTGCAAGTGCCAAGTATTAACTCCAAAATTGTATGAGCTACTATTTTAGCGTTTTGTTTCGATCGGCTGCGGTGTCGGGCACGCGGGGGTGTGGTGATATCTGGGATGGGGAGGGGTGAAGGGGGCGATCGGCTCTACCTGAACAATCCAAAGATATGTTAAAGTAAGTGGCTGTAACTACAAATTGTAGTTACAATATCTAGTAACAATCAAGGTATGGAATTTGAGTGGGATGAGACTAAACGTCTTACCAACCTTAGCAAACATGGAATTGACTTTATCGACGTTCCATTAGTTTTTGATGGAGAAATCGTTACGGTTGAGGACGAACGATTCAGTTATGGGGAGCAGAGGTTTGTGACTTTTGGTTTGTTGCAAGGGCGAGTAGTCGCTATTGTCCATACAGAACGAGAGGAATATACCCGCATTATTTCCGCTAGAAAAGCAACTAAATATGAACAACGAATTTACTTCGAGCAAATCTCAAACTGATTGGGAACGCCTAGATGCCATGACTGATGAAGATATTGATTTCTCTGATTGCCCGGAAATTACGCCTGAAATGTTTGCTAAAGCCGTAGTTCGGCGAGGCTTGCCCAACCCTAAGACTAAAGCTCAAGTTACCTTACGCATTGACAGTGATGTTTTGGAGTGGTTTAAATCTCAAGGTCGTGGTTATCAGACCCAGATCAACGCCTTACTAAGAGAATACATGAAAGCCCATCAATAAGGGATGTGCTATTTTTTGTAATTATAGCGGTTCTCAAAAAAGTGAGGTATGCCATTAGCCCTATGCCCATGAGTACCTCATCTTTCGCTCGAAAGGCTATATTTCATTTATTCTACTTTTAGTCAGTGCCATCAAAGGTTATTTTATAGTTGCTCCACTTCGGGCTTCGATGGTAATTTTGATTGCCATTTTGTTGAAAAGGGGATTTTCGCTAAAAAGCTTAATCGAAATGGCCGTTACTGGCCGTCAAAAATCCTTTATAAGTTATCGCTATTTTACTTTGAATCGGGGCAGTAATGGCTGTCTGGATGGCGGCGGGCACAGTTCCGGTGCTGGTATATTGGGGAATTAAATCGATCAATCCTCAGTCTTTCATTTTTTGGGCGTTTATCTTAACGAGCGTTCGTTCTGTAGTGATCAGAACATCTTTTGCCACTGTAAGCACGGGCGGTTTCAAGCGCTTATCTTATTTCGGCAAAGGCTCCAATATTTTCTCACCATGACTCGCTGCCACCGCCGCAAATAAAGCTTCATAATGATTCAAAGCTTCCTCAAATCCGTAATTCTCCACAGCATAATTTCTGCCTTGCTCGCCCAAGGCATCCACCTTAGCAGGATGCAAGTACAAATCTTCAACTGCATCAGCCAAAGCCTGCGGATCTTCCGGCGCTACCACCACCCCGCCACCGCTTTGCTGCACTGCTTTCTGGGCCGTACCAGTTTCGGGAACCGAAGCCAAAATTGCCCTGCCGCTGGCGAGAATTACTTGGATTTTTGAAGGCATATTGAAGTTAGTAACGCGGCGCTTTTGTACGACTAAACTAACATCAGCAGCAGCTAACAATTCTGGCAATTTTTCTCGCGGTTCAAATGGTAGCAGCATTACATTATTAGCTTTGTAAGTTTCGCAATCTTGTTGCAAGCGCGCCAAGGCTGTTGATTCCCCCACAATTACAAAAGCAATTTCGGTTATGTGTTTCAAACGAGCCGCTGCTTGGACAACTGTTTGCAAGCCTTGAGTTAGGGCAATATTGCCTGCATAGAGAACGACAAATTTGCCCTTGAGTTTGTGGGTTTCTCGAAATGAGTTACTTTCCTTGGGTAAGGGCCGAATGAAATTAACATCAACCCAATTGGGAACGCAAACTATTTTTTCGGGGGGTACTCCTTGAGAGTGCAATTTGGTGACAAAACCGCTGTCGATGACGCTGACTTGGCTGGCTGTGCTGTAGGCCAATTTTTCCAAAGCGTCAGCAATGCGAACTAGCAGTCCGTTTTTTTTGACCAAGCCGACGCGCACGGCTGCTTCTGAGACGATATCCTGAACGTTGAGGACGATCGGGCAAGCGCGAATCCAGCCGTAAAAGGCGACTGGGACGCAAATCGGTAAAGGGGGCATTGTCGAGAAAATCACGTCGGGACGCCAGCCTCTGAAGGCTTGGACGGCGCTGGAGACGACAAAACTGCCGTCTAGGACAAGTCGGTCTAGGAGGCTGGGGTGGGGGCCGTTGACGCGCAGATAGCTGCGCTGAATTGTGACCCCGTTGTGTTCTTCTGTGAGGTAAAATTTGCCCTCATATTGCGGATAAATCCGGCGCTGGGGATAGTTGGGCATTCCTGTGACGACTCGGACTTGGTGGCCCCGCTTGACTAGGCCTTGCGCTAGTTCTGTCATCAGGGGGGCAATGCCGATCGGCTCTGGATAGTAGTTATAGGAATAAATTAGAATACGCATAATATTTATTTTGAAGCCAATTGTCCTGCAGCCGCGTGCATCAAGCCTGCACCCGCAGAATTGCAGAGGATGTGGTTGGGTTCCGGGTAGGACAATAAGGGGCGAGGCGATCTTCCACTCCGGGCGAAAGAAGCCGCCCTTACCGGGCGGGTATCGCGCCATCAGGTAATGTTTTTTCGCATTACCAGGCAGTTTCGGCGATCGTCGGTACGGATATACCGAAGGTCGTCTGTGAGCTTGTACATGAACACCAGTCCCCTTTCTCCCTCTCTGTCCAAAGGATCGCGCTGCTCTTGCATGATCGAGCGCAGCTTTGCTTCTAAGTTGAAGGGTTGACCCCTGTCCCAAATCCTAATTTCTAAGTAATCGGCAAACACTTTTACCTCAATGTCGATGGGCGTCGTGGGGGGCAAGTTCTGGTGAGCGTGGCGGACAGCGTTTGTAAAGCCTTCGTTGATTATCAGCCGGCACTGCCACCAGAAATCCGCTGGTATCATGGGCAAAACGATATTCTCCAACCATTCCAAAACGGATGTTAAAGCATTCAGGTCTGTTTCAACCTGCAGGTGCCACTCGGCCTTTGGTTGCTTGTCTTTCATCTTTCTTCCCCCTGGTCGGCCCCCACCACCGCTGTACTCAGCGCCGGAGGGAGAGAAAAAGGAGGGCAAGGTCTTGGCAACATATTAGTTAAGTCAAGCTTGAGTTGAAGAAGCCCGTTTTGCCTCAAGGTGAGCATTCCTTTCGCACCATTTACTCGCACAGCAAATGAGAGACTTCCGATACTGTAACCCGCCTCGGTAGGGCGTTTAAATAGGGAAAATTTCCGAGTCAGCTTGCGAGAAAGTGATTTGAGCTTCGACCGTGTTAGCAGTCGGTACTTTTCTACACACAGGTGAGTTCTTCTCGTCCTCGAAAATCATGCTGGGATCATTCGATTATGACCTCGAACTGGCTAATTGCTAATTATTAATGCTCTGATTGCAGAGCTGGCAACTAGCTGTGCATTTTCTGGGCGTGTGAATTTTAACACTTAATGCTAACGTAGGTATCGCTAGCGATCGTCTGCTTGACTAAGTATCGAGTTCGAGTTCCCGTCGCCCGTCGACAACAGCACCTGAAAGTTCAAGTCTGGGTTGTTGAGGGCTCCTACACAGCGCCGCTATTTTTGTTAAACAGGACTGTTACAGTTTTAACAATTAGTTTCAAGTCATACATCAGGCTCCAGTTTTGTTGGTATTTTAAATCTAAACGGATGACATCTTCAAAATCGCGGACTTGAGAGCGACCGTTGACTTGCCATTCTCCTGTCATCCCGGGTTTGACATCCAAACGCTGCCACTGAGGGACTTCGTAGCGCTCAACTTCGTCTGGCGTTGGCGGTCTGGTGCCGACTAGACTCATTTCGCCTTTGAGCACGTTCCAAAACTGCGGCAGTTCGTCGAGACTGGTTTTGCGTAAGATGCGCCCGACTTTGGTAATCCGCGGGTCGTTGTCATTTTTGAAAAATGCGCCAGAAGCTTGGTTTTTGATTTGGTCTTTCATGGCTTCGGCGTTGGTACACATCGATCGAAATTTCCAAATCCGAAATTGTCTGCCCATCCAGCCACAGCGGGTTTGACCGAAAAATATCGGGCCTGGATCGTTGATAGTGATGGCTGCTGCTATGGGTACGAACAAAATTCCTGTAATCATCAAACCGACTATTGCCCCAACAATGTCTATCAGTCGCTTCACCCACGACTGCACTGAGGGGTGGGTCATCGGTAGGTGATTGTCCGAGGGGTTGGTCTCTATCGGAGTTGAGGTTGCAGAGGGCTGCTCGATCGTCAGCACTTGATCTAGGCTGGTGAGAGCAAATACTGCCATCACCTGTGGCTTGAGGCTTCGGAGCACCAAGTCGCTGCCGCGCTGTTTGGCAAATTTCAGATTGCTGACTAAAGCACCTATCCCGCTACTGTCGATGAATGTCGTCTGACTGAAGTCTAGGACAATCTTGCTGGGAACGGTGCTGCCCGAAAAAAGTTGCTGGCAGGTTGTCTTGAAGTTTACGGCTTCAAGTACGCTCAAGCGCACGGGTATGTGAACTGAGGGAATCTCGTCCGAGTACGTTACCCGAAAATCTGCCTCTGGGGTTTGACTGACCATGAAGTCCTGGTTTCAAATTTCAAGCTGATGTCTTTAGCCTATTCTGTCCTAGCAGCTCCTCCTTTACCAAATATTATGGTTAACAAAAGGCTAGCTTTATACAAACTTTACAAAAACGCCTGCCAACTCGCCCGCCGAGAATGATATCAAAGGCAAAAATAGACTTAAGTCTATTTTTGCCAGTTTTTGCCCAAAGATTTTTGAACGCAGTCGCGGCCAAACTTTGACATCGGAATCAAGATTTTTGTGGATTCAGGCCGATTAATCTTGTCGTTAATAATTGGAGTGCCTGTCTTGCAGGGGATAGCCACCTAAGTTAACAGTTAACCGCTAACACAGAAGTCAACAGTTAACCGTTAACTGGAAAACCCCCGTAACCAGCGTCGGGGGATGAGGTTAAGAATTGTAGACGTTTTCTGACTGGGATGTTTCGCGGGTGATGGGTTTGACTTTGGCTTTGGCTTTGGCTGCGTTGCGTTTGAGGGCCTGGAGACGAGCTTCGTATTTAGCCCGCTGCTGTTTTTTGGAAGTTTGCTCGATTAAGGTTTTTAAGGCGCTGCCGAGGCTTTTGTAGGCGTTTGGGAGAGTGTAGCCGAAGCGGGTTGCCAGGGCGAGGGCTTTTTCGTCGGCGTCTACTGCTTCTTTTAAACTTTTCTCTCCGTTGTTTTTTTGGTAAAGTCTCCAGCCGGAGACGCCGCACAGGGATAGGGCTAGTAACAGCAGCAAGCCGTCTTGCACCCAAAGTTCGCCGACAGCGCCGCCTAAACCAATGGCGAGGGCTGCCATTTCCCAACCGTCTCTGGGGATGGTGTCGTTTTGGATTCTGGCGACTTCGTGCCAAAATAGGAGGTTACGCTGATCCATTGCTAGCTGTTCCCAGCGGATCAGGTCTATTTGGATTTCTACCTGGTCTTTGCCTATTTCTTCGCTGCGGATCAGGGTAGGATTAACTTCTATTGTTTTTTCTACTGTTACCCAACTTTGGAGTTCTGGGGGCAGTATGTTTTTCAAGCGCCGGATCTCACTCATCTCGGCTCTTGCTGTAGAGGTTGCATAGGATGTCATAGCTCCGGCCTATTGATTTTCCAAAGGTTAATATGTGTCTATTTCTGGAGTATAGCAAACCTTGAATCCAAATATAGTCTAGCAACGGGGGTCGATCGACTAATACTGGCAATTTTACTTGATTTTAGTCTCAGGGGGCGATCGCAACTGCCGACTCGATCATTTCCTTTGGATTATTTGAGCGACGGACTGACACTCATCTAAGGGATACAGTACCAGTTATCCTACTGCTATTTCTGGCTTATGCTTTGATAATCCTTTCCGACCAATATAGAGTCTTTTGTGAATAACTTCTCGCTGTTTTCTCGATTTTTATACCTTGGCTTTCTGCCAGATTAATTAACCGCTTTCAATATTCGATAGGAACTTGACCCGGATTTAAATATTACCTCATAATTCTACCTCAAATATCTTTCTAGTTATGATCTATTTTGGCTGCGGGTTGAGATAGGAAGTCGAGGCGTTGCGGAGAGCTTTTTAGCCTGGATGTTTTAAATTTAATTTCGCGATTACCGGCTAAGTCTTTTCTGTGAGTTTTGGTAATAAAACTTGTTGTTAAAACGTCTATTTTTTTTATTTTTCTAGATAACCAAATCCTTTTAACCTGAGTTAAACAGCTTGCGCTTTCTTCCATTTTATGATATTTTTATATTCCATAAAATCTTGCAACTCTTCTCGTTGTTCCTCTATCTTATTTTTTTTAGGTTGCTAATTAACGGTATGAACCAACTTTTTTCTGAAGTTACAAAACTCACCCGACTTGCCTTATCGCAATTCCGAACTATTCAATTCATACCTGTTATTAAGCAACGCTAAATGATTAAAGCGACTTGAGAAGACCGCTTTCTAACTGATAAATTGCTGCCATAATTCCACTTTCAGGATTTGTGAGCAGAGACTTTTTGACATCTTTAAAATATTCTACAATGTGTGCCCGCAAAATCGGTCTTTCTACTTTGACTGTGTGATTATAATCCCACAAATCCCAGATGATAATTCCGATGCCGACAATCGGGTCGATTAAACTTACTCCCAACTGACTAGCAACTGTACCGCCTGTTTTTGTGGCTACCTTGGCGGCGGCTTTGCTGGCAAGTTTTGCGGTAACTTTACTACCAACTTTAGCTGCTACTCCCAAAATTAAGGGTTTAGCAACCAAGTAACCGCTACCGCCAACTAATACTTTTAATGATAAATTCGAGACGTTTCCTTTGTCGCTAATTGTGGTAGCAATATCGTTCAGATATTTGTCCCACTGTACTTGCGGTATATTATAATTGTTTTGAACTACTTTCACATTCTTGCTAACTTCTGATATGTACAAATTAGCAGTATCTTGAGTGATTAATTGAAATCGCAGTTGAGCGTTTTTGGGTACCAGCACGCGGTTAGCAAATTCTCTTTGAAAGTCTTCGGTTAATTTTTCGGAAACAGCTTGAGAAGCTGCTGTCATATCAAATCTGTTGAGTACGGCAGATTTCACGAAGTTAAAAGGTACGGTAAACTCCATCTTTTTTTGAGTGAAGTAATCAAAGTACCAATCGAGGAAACTATTGTCTACTCGTCCAATTACTTCGCTTTCCCATTTATCCAACTCTTTTGAGGCGAAAGTTTCGGCTGTTGTATGGGATTTTTGGATGGCGTTTTTAATGTCTTGGTTGACTTTGCTAAAATCGTGCGGTGGCGAGACTACAACTGCTGTGGTTCCCGTATTTGTTAGTGACTGGGAAATTAGAAAGTTACCGAATAGGGGAATGATGACTACGAGAATTACGATCGTCCAAATCATCGGTGTCACAGTTTTGATAAACTGACCGATAACTCTGAGACGTTCTGTTTTCTCTGAATAGCTAATTTCTTCCTTGTCTTGACTCATGGCGGTTTCTCAACTGATGAGAGTTGGGCTAGTTTCGATTATAGGCGGCGTTTCGTGAATTGTGTTACGGGCCTGTGAGCTGGGATTCTGGAAAAGTTGGGTAAAAGTCCGCGCGAAGCTACCCCAAAGGGAATCGCCAGTTTTTAATTATTGACTGCATAGAAAGTAAAGTGGTACTATTTTTGAATATATCTCAAGCTGTTAATATGACCTTAGATCCTTTGCTCCGCAAGCTAGCAGCCATAAATCAAGCTTTATCTGCCATTTCAGCAGAAACCTGCACGGCGCCCGGATGCAATCAAGCAGTTTCAAAACCCGGTCACAAATTATGCTACGAACATTGGAAAGCTAACAACGCTCAACCCGTGTCAGCGCCCAAACCTAAACCCCAACAATCCTCTTCCCCCTCACTTCTGTCCGCTACCAGCATCAGCGAGAAACTAGAAATATCAAAGCACAAAGTCAATCCGATTTTAGCAGAGTTAGGATTGGTAAACAAAGAGCGCAACGGCTGGGTAGCCACTAAGCGGGGGATTGGTTTTGGGGCGGTGCAAAAAACCTACCCTCAAGACAACACTCCTTATGTGTTGTGGCCAGAATCTATACTGACAAATCAAGTTTTTCTAGCAACTATTGAGAGTCTTAAAGGTGACAATTCAGAACAGAGCAAAACAGAAGTAAACACAAAGCTAGGGTTCCGCGAGAAGTTTCGGGCGAGTGCACAGCATCGAACAACCGACGGTCATTTTGTGCGCTCTAAAGCTGAAGTTTTGATTGATAATTGGCTCTATATGGCGGAGCTAGTTCACGCCTATGAACGCCGACTACCCATAGAGGAAGAAGCTTACTGTGACTTTTATATTCCTGGGGGAAAAGTGTATATTGAATACTGGGGATATGAGAACAACCCGGAGTATGTTGCGCGTAAGGAAGTGAAGCAAGAACTATATCAGAAGTACGAACTAAACCTGATTGAGTTAACAGATGAACACATCAAGAATTTGGATGATTATTTGCCTAGAATGTTATTAAAATTTGGCGTAATTGTAAATTGAGTGAAAAGTACGATCGCACTCTTCATCCGCGTTAATCAGCGTCAATCTGCGTTAATCTGCGGTTCCTAAAAAAGATTGCTCGCTCTTTAAGCCTCGCTCAAACTCGATCGTCCTTATCTGATTATCTTTTAACCTGCTTTACTTAACACAACCAGAATGTACTGGTCAAGACTAACTCCTTCCCTTTCCGCTTTTTCTGCTAAACTCAAATGTAGAGATTTAGGAATTTGCAACGATAAATTTCCGCTATACTCAATTTCCGTTGTAGGTAAAGGAATCTCATCTTCACACTCATAAGCTGTTTCTATCCATAATTCCCTAGCTTCCTGAATATTCTCCATCGCTTCCGATAAAGTTTCACCCTGAGACATACAGCCAGGAAGGTCTTTGATTATAACTGTATAACCTTCGGATTCTGGATAAAAACTGATAGGATATTTAAGACTCAAGTAATAGTCTAGAGATTTAAGCTTGACTTTCATCTTCTGATTCATTGCTCCATTCCTCCAGTTTTAATAGCACAACAATTTGCTTGACGTATACTCCTTTTACCTTCTTCCCACCTTTTTTAGAAACTGTAATTTTTAATCCATCAGCATTTCGGAAAGTATGGTGACTTCCTTTCGATCGCTTTTCTTCAAATCCAAAAGCTGTTAGAATATAGCACACATCGTCAAAGCGCACTTCTGGTGGATTTGCTAAAAATTGTTCTACCAGTTTTCCTAACTTGCCCATGAAGTTTTACAGATGCTTGTACTATTCTAATAAACAAGGGTGGGCATTGCCCACCCTTGCTAGTAGTCAGGTGAAATTCAAAAATTAAACCTTAGCTTCATTCTTCACCAAATTACCCCAACCCAAATCCTTCAGCGAATTATTCCGGCGCAGCGGACGAGTCACCAACTCCAAAATATCCCGCGCATTACCAAAGCCGTGAATCTGAGCAAAAGTAAACTCAACAGACCACTTAGTATTAATTCCCCGCGCTTCCAAAGGATTAGCGTGAGCCATACCAGTAATCACCAAGTCAATATTCTGCTCGTAAATCCGCTGCAACTGATTGTAATTATCTGGTTTTTCCACAATCCGAGGAGTAGGAACTCCCATCTCGTGACAAGTCTTTTCTAACAAAGCCAATTCAGCCGCCTGATAGCGCTTGTCCATGTAAGGAATGCCGATTTCCGGGCAAGTCATGCCGCAGCGAATCAAGAAACGTGCTAAAGAAATCTCCAGCAAATTGTCTCCCATAAAGAAGACAGATTTGCCGCGAATTATTTGCAGGTAATCTTCCAAACCTGCCCAGATTTGCGCTTCCCGTTCGTCCAAACCTTTTGGTTCAATTCCCAACACTGAGCAAATCTTTTCAATCCAAGCGCGAGTTCCGTCAGGGCCGATCGGGAATGGCGCACCAATTAGCTTACACTTGCGGCGGCGCATCAACGTAGAAGCAGTGCGCGACAAGAACGGATTCATGCCAGATACATAATAACCTTCTTCCAAGACTGGCAATTCAGTGTAGCGCTTGGAAGGAAGCCAACCAGAAACTTTGATTCCTTGCTTCTTCAATTCTAGAGTTAGCTGAGTAACAACCGGGTCGGGCAAAGAACCAAAAAGTACCAGCGGCGTGTGCTTGACATATTCCGATTCATCTGCTGCAACTTCCTCTTTTTTCTTACCGAAATTCAGCAGTTGAGAGATAGCATTGCGTTCTTGTTTCTGAGATTCCATCACGGGCGCTTTCTCAGGGCATTTAGCAGCCATCGCCGCTAAAACGGTATCTTCCCCTTGAGTAAAAGCGTAATCCAAGCCGTTAGCGCGCGCTGTGACGATGGGAATGCCAATTTCTGCTTCGAGTTTCGGCGCTAACCCTTCCAAATCCATTTTGATGATTTCGGTGGTGCAAGTGCCGATCCAGACAATTACACTGGGGTTACGATCGCGCTTAATTTGCAAGCACAGCCGCTTCAACTCATCATAATCGTTTAACTGAGCGGAAATATCGCCTTCTTCCAACTCAGCCATCGCATAGCGAGGCTCAGCAAAAATCATCACGCCCATTGCGTTTTGCAAGAAATAGCCGCAAGTCTTAGTACCTATGACTAAGAAAAAACTATCTTCAATTTTTTGATAAAGCCAAGCTACGCAGCTAATCGGACAAAATGTGTGATAATTGCCTGTTTCGCATTCAAAGTTTAAAGCTTCCGGTTCATTAGTAGTAATAGCAGTCATATCTCAAATCTTCTCCCTTTAAATTGTTTTTAGTCTGAAACAGGACAGGCTCGCTAAGCGAGGAAATACCTGTTTTTTGCGATCGCCTCGTTGCTCTCGCGGACGAGAGAAATAGGTTTTTTTCCTCTCGAACGCGAACAGGCGCAGCGGCGAGAAAACACCTGTGAAAGTGCGATCGCCCTTTCGCAGCGAACAATAAATAGAAATACCTGATTTTGGGCTAATTCCTCTGAAAAATAGATGCAGGCAACTCAATATTTCCGCAGCCGCAGCATCCAAAAATTGAGCTAAAAAATTCTGCGCGAGGGCTTATAATCCCTCACAGCAGGGATTTAGTTTTCTTCAACTCGCTCCGGCAAAAAGCCTTTTGGTAGTTGTGAGTTTGAGCTAATTAAAAATTAACAACTCGCAACTCACAACTCACAAATAGAGCGGGCAACTTCAAGACTAGAAGAGATGCGGGCGATCGCAACAACCTCACTTAAAATCAGATAAAAAGCCGGAAATTTCTTCATCTTCATCGTCGGAATCCAAATCACCGAGATCTAGAGCATCTAAATCATCTTCATCGGGATCTCCGGTAGTTGCTTCCCCCAGATCGTCGAGTCCGAGATCATCGAGGTCATCGTCATCCGATACAGAGAAATCGTCAATACCGTCATCGTCCAAGTCGCCCAGATCCATATCTAGGTCATCTGAGGTAGCTGTCCCAAAAGGATCGGGTATTTCTTCGGCGACAAACTCTGCATCTTCTTCCCCAAACGGATCGGAAATCCCCGATTCGAGATCTCCAGAGGTCAAAGTCCCAAATTGTGAGGCTTCATCTTCCTCGTCATCGCCGAGGTCGAGGCCGCCCAAAGCCGAGGCTTCATCTTCCTCGTCATCATCGCCGAGGTCGAGACCGCCCAAAGCCGAGGCTTCATCTTCCTCGTCGTCATCGCCGAGGTCGAGACCGCCCAAAGCCAAGGCTTCTTCTTCCTCATCGTCACCCATATCAAAGTCAGATACGGCGTCTTCCTCATCGTCGCCCATATCGAAGTCAGATACGGCGTCTTCCTCATCGTCTTCGAGACCGAGACCGTCCAAAGCCGAGGCTTCTTCCTCGTCATCGCCCATGTCGAAGTCGGAGACCGCTTCTTCCTCGTCATCGTCCATGTCGAAGTCGGAGACCGCTTCTTCCTCGTCATCG
>NZ_JAUBTV010000010.1:114615-138363 GCF_036705145.1 Microcoleus sp. B5-D4
CCATGTCGAAGTCGGAGACCGCTTCTTCCTCGTCATCGTCCATGTCGAAGTCGGAGACCGCTTCTTCCTCGTCATCGCCCATGTCGAAGTCGGAGACCGCTTCTTCCTCAAACTCATCGAAGGATTCCTCCTCTGAGCTCAGTGCTGACGCTGCAGCTGCCAGACCTGCTGCTCCGGCGACTCCGGCGACTACTCCGGCGGCTGCTAAGGCCGCACCGCCCAATTTATTAGATTTGGCATCAGCGGGTGCAGCAGTTGCAGTTTGAGCTGCTGCGGGTACAGCAGTTGCAGTTTGAGCTGCTGCGGGTGCAGTAGTGGCAGTTTGAGCTGCTGCGGGTGCAGCAGTGGCAGTTTGAACCGCTGCGGGTGCAGTAGTTGCAGTTTGAGCTGCTGCGGGTGTTGGAGATGTGCCGATCGTCTGCGGCACGATATTTAAGGGCATACCCAGCGCGATGTCCGGGTCAAAATTTAGCCCCAACACTTCGATCAGGCTGTCTGCATCCGGCTTGAGTTTTGAGAAGGGCAGCATTAATTGCTGGAGTTCCGGCTCCAGGGCAGCCGCAATTCCCAGGATGAGGTAAGAAACAGGCCTTTTCCCGCCGTCGGGTGTGGCGACCGTGTTGTCAGCCGTCATGTGCAGGAGCAGCCAAGCCCGATTTACCTGGTAGTAGTCCAACCACTTCTGTTTGAGAGCAACTGAAAAAGTATCAAAAAAAGCCATAACCTCTTTATCCTCATCCTGATCGCTAGACCTATTAAACCATCATCAGGTCTAGCTCATCTTCCTCCTTCTTGACCACCGGTTGCACTGGATTTAGATAAAAATCTGAAAGTAAGGCGAATAATTCGCGATCGGGCGTGTCGTTGGGCACTACTCCTTCGGGCATTGCCAAAATCTGGTCAGCGATGTTGAGGTAGTAATCGCAGACATAGTTGAGGGAAGGATCGCTTTCGGCCATCTCAAACAATGTTTTGCCTTTGACGCGAGAAACGCGGATGTCTTCAATCAGGGGCAGCACTTCCAGCACCGGCATGGGTACAGAGTCAATGTACTTGTCGATCAAGTCGCGTTTTGAGGTGCGGTTGCCAATTAAACCAGCGAGCCGCAACGGGTGAGTGCGGGCTTTTTCGCGGACTGAGGCGGCGATGCGGTTGGCTGCAAATAAAGCGTCGAACCCGTTGTCGGTAACAATCATGCAGTAATCGGCGTAGTTCAATGGGGCTGCAAAACCGCCGCACACTACGTCACCGAGTACGTCGAACAGGATGATGTCGTATTCGTCGAAGGCATTGAGTTCTTTGAGCAGTTTGACGGTTTCACCGACTACATAGCCGCCGCAGCCAGCTCCTGCGGGAGGGCCGCCTGCTTCTACGCAGTCAACGCCGCCGTAGCCTTTGTAGATGACATCTTCGGGCCAAACGTCTTCGTAGTGATAGTCCTTTTGCTGAAGGGTGTCAATAATTGTGGGGATTAAGAAGCCAGTGAGGGTAAATGTGCTGTCGTGCTTTGGATCGCAACCGATTTGCAAAACTTTCTTGCCGCGTTTGGCTAGGGCAACGGAGATGTTGCAGCTTGTTGTTGATTTACCAATTCCACCTTTTCCGTAAACTGCTAGTTTCACTCTTGGTTCTCCTATAGGTTTCTATCAAAACGATGAGGGCTGGGTTTTCATGCTTTTTTTCGATCGCCCAATTGCAATAGCCCAATTGCAATAGCCCAATTGCAATTCCCTTACTGTCAGTCGATTTGAGATTTCAGATTTGAGATGAAAGAATGGACTCCACAGATGAATCTGGGGCTTCTCTCTAACTAAAATTTTCGATCTCGACGACTTTTGTTTGGGGCTTGTATCCGTTTTTGGGTTACGCCAATTTTGGACTCGGCCCTTAGTCACAAAAAAGCTCGGTAAGTGGGAAGCTCAGAGACTTTAGTCCTGAGAGGAAAACGACCCGGCGATTTCAATCGCTTTGAATCCCCTTGCGGGGTAGAGGGGTATGGTTGCCCCTCTGGTGAGGTATGGTTGCCTCGATCTCCCTTGCGGGGTAATGTTAGCTTCGCCAATGTTATAGAGGCTTGTTAGGCTGGCAGCACTGCCTCAGTGACTTTAAGGCTGTTTAACTACTAGCGACAGAGCAAGGGACTAGCTTCGCATCCCAGGGTGTCGTGACCTAAATAACGTAGCCAGTTAAGGCTTAGGCTGGTCAGTACAGCTTGCTCGATCGCTCTTACAAGCTCAGTGGCTTTAGCCCTGAGTTACTGACCTCGTTGAAAGCATTATTAGCTAACTTGCGATGAAAAGAAAGGGGGCGTCTAAATGAAAATGCTAGTAAATTTGTTTATTTTGCATCTTTGGGAATCTTAGCTGGTTTTTTGATATAAAAATCTATTTTTAGATTATTTTTAGATTTTAAATAAATTTTAGAATACTTTCTTAATATAAAGAGGTACAAAAATAAAACAAAAATTAACTTCTCAAACAATCTGGGCTTTTGGCTTTGGGGCTAGGATGCAGGCAGTTGATGGCTTGTGCGGGTAAGTGGAACGGTCCTAAAGGCGCTAGTGGATGAGGCAAACTCGAAGTGAGTTCGGATCAGTTGGGTCAGGGGAGGGCAAAGTTATGGGATTTGAGATTTGAGATTTGAGATTTGAGATAGGGAAAGATTGACTTTGCTGGGGTTTCTGGTGTTTTGTAAAAAATTGTGAATTTTTAGGCAATGGTGGGGAGTCGGAGAGTGGGGGAGTGAGTCGGAGAGTGGGGGAGTGGATTGGGAGAGTGGGGGATTGGGAGAAAATCAAGTCTTCCCCATGACTACGGATACCAGTTGAAAAAAAGAATGCAACTGTAGACCCGCGATCCAAACCACGAGCTTCATCAGTCATTTCCAATTCTTCAATCGAAAATCGAAAATCGAAAATCGAAAATCCTATGGCTGCTGACTAATGACAACTGACGATCGGAATCTCGATCGCAAATTCAGTGCCCCGTCCAGCTTCCGAAACGCAGTCGAGCCGCCCCCCGTGCTGTTCGACGACTAAATGGTAAGAAATCGACAGTCCCAACCCAGTGCCCTTGCCGACTGGTTTGGTAGTAAAAAACGGGTCAAATAATTGGCGGCGAATCTCCTCCGGTATGCCCCGCCCGTTGTCGGAAATGCGGATCGCCACAAAATCGCCGCCAACAACTTCAGTACGAATTGTAATTGTGGGAACAGTCAATGGAGAATTAGGATTTGACGGAGGTGAATTTTTCGCATTTCTCGTCGCCCATTCCCCTTTCTGGATTTCTTCATCCAAAGCATCAATAGCATTGCCGATAATATTCATGAACACCTGATTTATCTGACCGGCACAGCACTCGATGTGGGGCAAATTGCCGTATTCTTTAATAATCTCGATAGTTGGATGTGCGCCGTGGGCTTTGAGCCGGTGCTGCAAAATCAACAAAGTGGTTTCGAGTCCGTCGTGAATGTCAACGAGCTTGATGTTAGATTGATCCGATCGCGAAAAATTACGCATCGACACAACTATTTGGCGGATGCGCTCGGTTCCTACTTGCATAGAAGACACTAGCTTAGATAAGTCTTCTACCAAAAAATCGACTTCCATCTCTGCGGCTGCTTCCCGAATTTCCGAGGCTGGTTCGGGATAGTGCTGCTGGTAAAGTTGCAAAAGTTGGAGCAATTCTTTGATGTAGTGGCTGGCATGGGAAAGGTTGCCGTAGATAAAATTAACAGGATTGTTAATTTCGTGAGCGATACCGGCAATCATTTGTCCCAAAGAAGACATTTTTTCGGTTTGCACCAATTGACTTTGAGTTTGCTGCAACTTTCGCACAGTTTGCTCTAATTGCTGCGCTTGATTTTTCAAGCAAGTCTGCTTTCGCCGCAGCACTTCTTCGACTCGCTGGCGCTTGATAATATCCCGTCTCAACAATTCATTTGATTCTAAAAGTTGAGCGGTGCGTTCTTCAACTTGTTTTTTTAAGTCGTCGTGAGCTTGGCGCAGGGCTTCTTGGGCCCGCTGCCGCTCTAAAATTTCTTGCTGCAAAAGTTCGTTGGCTTTCTGCAATTGGGTGGCTCGATCGTCCACTGCTTGTTGTAGCAACTCGATCGTCCCATACATTTCAGATTGGTTAAAAACTTGTGGCAAATTTGTCTGAGACACAACGCCCAAAAGCTCTCCCTGGCTGCCAACTACTACCAAACGGCGGACGCAGTGGCGCTGCATGGACTGGTGGACACTCCAGAGGGAATCGGCCGGAGATATGCAAAATAAAGGCGCACTCATGGCCCTTGCAGCCGGGATTTCCGAGAGGTTGAGTTCGAGGGCGTGAAACTGCACGATGTCGCGCTCGGTGACAATGCCGATCGGAATTTGGTAATTTTGTGTTGGTGCGATCGCCCGATCGGGATGCTGAGTTTGCTCTTTGACAATGACGACGGAACTAACTCGATGCTTGACCATGAGCTGGGCTAAATCGAGGGCTGAGGCAGTTGTTGTGGCAGAAATCACTTGGTGCGTCATGACATCTGCTGCACAGCGCAAATTGGTTAGCAAGTTAATCGGTTGCAGGGCTTCGTGAATGGCTTCGCGGGTGATGATGCCCAGAAGTCGCGAGTCCTCGTCCACTACGGGCAAATGCCGGATGGAGTGCTGGCGCAACATGAACATAGCTGTGAAAATATCTTGAGACTCGGATTGTTTGAGGGTAATGGGCGATCGAGTCATTACGTCAGCAATTGTCAGTCCGACTGTACAAGCAGCGACGGTAGTTAGCTTGACGATATCCCGTTCTGTAAAAATGCCGATCGGCCGATTATCTTCGACGACTAAGACGCAACTGCGCTTGGCTGCACTAGCAACAGCGTTTTGTTTTTCGCCACAAAGCTGACAGGAGACGCGCATGGGGTTCATGAGAGCCAACACTTGGGCGATCGGGGTTTCTGGAGCCACGGTGAGGGGGTGGCGGTCGATCGCCCGATCTAGAGGTGACGAGTAGAGCGGCCGGCTGTTAGGTCGTCCAGCGGGTTCTGATGATTTAATTACCGACAACTGCGGGGCTGAATCTAGGAAATGCTGTAATTGTTCTTCTTGTAGCATGATTATTAATTTTAGTTAATGAATTGTTACAATTTTGCAGACTGGGGTTGGCAGACTTAGCATTAATTAAGCGGGTGACAGATGCTCGATCGCCTAAAATCTGATTGCTAGAACACTCTTATTTAATTTTTATTTTTTAAATCCTATGTCGTGGACTCCCTTAAGTCATCGAATTCATCACTTGCCACTTATCCTTGCGGGCCCGATTTTGCGTCGGACTGAAAGTCGGGCCGTGACAGTTTGGCTGGCTCTGAAAGCACCCCGCCAAGTCGAACTCAAGGTTTATTCGACAGAGGGCGGAACCGGCGAAATTGTCGAGCTGCCCTTGCTGCAAGGTGCCAACTCTACCGTGCAGCTCGGCAAATACCTGCACGTAGTCGCGGTGACTGCTAAACCAATTAACAGCAATGTCTTGACATCCGGACAAATTTATGCTTATGACATCGAGTTTACTGGGAGTCGCGAGTCGCCATCGGGGGTGGCAGTCCCAGAAAATGAGAAAGAAAATCTCATTTCTTGTCTGTGGCCGCCGTCCCCTGATTTATCGGCTTTGGGATTGGAGACGATCAGTTATTTCGCCCACCAGTTGCCCACTTTTGCCCTGCCGCCGCAGGATTTAAACTATTTGCGTATCGTTCACGGTTCTTGTCGCAAGCCCCACGGAGACGGCAGAGATGCGCTGCCAATCTTGGATAATTCGATCGAACAGTTTGCAGGAACAGCAAATAGCAGGCCCCACCAACTGTTTTTAACGGGCGACCAAATTTACGGCGACGACGTTGCCGATGCCATGCTGTGGGCCTTGACTGACGCTGGCGATACACTGTTGGGCTGGGAAGAAAGTCTACCCCTGATGGATGATGCCCAAATAAAAAAGAATTTGTGTATCAGTATACCTAAAAATTCGGAAAACGAAAATGCAGTTGGCCAAGAGAGGGAAATTTTTAGAGAGTCGCCAATTCAGAAACCGTCTGATGCTGAGTATCAGTCCAAAAAACCAATTGAGTTACAGCCGGGGACTCGCAGCGATGTTGCCAGAGATTTTGGCGGGTTTACGGCGATGTTGGTGAATAAACCCAACAATGCTAAAAGTCACTTGTTTAGCTTGGGCGAATATTATGCGATGTATTTGTTAGTTTGGTCGCCGGTACTCTGGTGTACGAGTTTTCCGAAGGGTAAGGATATTTGTCAAGTTTCTAAGCAGGCAAAAGTCTGGGATAGAGAAGTTGTTGAACTTAACGGTTTTGCTCGCAATTTGTGGAGAGTGAGGAGGGCGCTAGCGAATATTCCTACTTATATGATTTGCGACGACCATGATGTTAGCGACGATTTTTATTTGAATCGAGAGTGGTGTTACCGGGTGCTGGGAAAGCCGCTGGGCCGGCGGGTGGTGCAGAATGCTTTGCTGGCTTACGCTGTGTTTCAGGCTTGGGGCAATACGCCTGCACAGTTCGATCGCGAAGAACCGGGAAATAAATTATTCAAGGCTGCTGAAAAATGGTCGGCTTCTGCTGGTACGGATGTTTCTGCTTGGGAGGAGGCGGCTTTGTATTTGGGAATTCCAGGACTCGATCCGAAAACTCATTTGCCTAAGTTGAAATTAGATGAAGATGTTTTTATTTTGGATAGAGATGACGATGGTGTAAATGAGGTTTTGAATTGGCATTTTACTGTGAGAAGTTTTAAGCACGAGGTGATTGTGCTGGATACGCGCAACTGGCGGGGGTATCCGGTGAAAAGCGCGATCGATCCACCCATGCTTTTGACTCACAAAGGTTTTGAGGAGCAAATTCAGAAACCTTTGAGGGAGACTGATTTGCTGAATAAAACAGGGGATTTTGAGATTGAGGCGACGCTGGTAATCGTGCCGACCAATTTGGTGGGTTTGTGGATTATTGATGCGGTGCAAAAGTGGGATGTGGAACAGGGGAAGGTTTTTAATAGTGATGCGGGGGATGCTTGGAATTTTCATGAGTTAGCTTTTGTAAAGCTGTTGTCGGAGTTTTTTAAGCAGCGCGATCGGGTGATTGTGTTGAGCGGGGATATTCACTATGCTGCTGCTGTGCGGCTGAGTTATTGGTCTGATTGTCATTTTGGCGATTCTCGGCCGAATATTGAGCCTTTGACGAGGGATAATTATCGGTCAAATTGTCAATATTCTGTGTTGGCGCAGTTGACTGCTAGTGCTTTGATCAATGAGGAGTGGAAAACGCATTTAATTCATACTAAGATTAAGTCGCTGTTTCCTGAGCGATCGCACGAATGTTTGGGATGGAATGAGCCGCTGGAATTAATGAAGATTTCGAGGGGTGGCAGAAAGAAGGCTATGGCTGCTGGTCTCAGAAATAGACAATCTCTGCCTGATTGGGGCTATCGGATTGACTGGATTAAACGGCAAAGAGCTCGGGTATTTTTGCTGCTAGAAAAGGGAACTGCGTCAGATAGATCGCATAAAAATAAACAATTGTCATTTCTGCGTAGGTTGTGGAATTTTATATCGCTGTTGTGGCGCAATCGCTGGCTGCAAGAGGGTGATGAGATTGTGGGATATAGCAATATTGCGATCGTCAGTTTTCAGTGGCCTGCTGAGGGTGATGGGGAGAAAGCGGTGATGCAAAATGTTTATTGGCGGCCTCTTTGGGAGCCGGATAGTGTGGTTTACAGTCAATATTTTGTGCCACTGGGATTGGATGAGGATGATTAGATTCACGATTTCTTGAAGAAGTCGGGGATTTGGATATGGGTACAATATTGTGTTGAGTTTGTGGCCGTGTCCGCCGGGGGTTGAAACCCCAGTCTCATAGCTAAATTCGGTTGGAACTGAGATGTTTCATCATTCTCAAGAACGGGCAAGATGCCCGTTCCACAACAGATAAATTTTATTGTGGAACAGGCATCTTGCCTGTTCCTAAAAAAGTAATTGAGAATGGTGCAATATCTCAGTTGGAACTGAGATGTTTCACCATTCTCGCTTAACAGGCAAGATGCCTGTTCCACAAAGAATAAGTTTTCTTGTGGGGAGTCGCAGAATTTCCATAGCCAGCCGACTTGCTAAATCAGTTAAAAGCCAGACGCAAAAAGTCGAGGGCGGACTTGGCAAATATGGAAGTTGTTTGGGACATATTAGAAAACCATCAGCACGAAAGTTGAGCGGAAAACTAACCTTCTTGCTGTGCAATGAACGTTAAACCCTTGATGGATCTAGGAGAGAATAGCAAGCCCGTGACGAGATTTGAACTCGTGACTTCCTCCTTACCAAGGAGGTACTCTACCACTGAGTTACACGGGCATAAAAAATTAAGAACCTCCAATTAAAAAATTAATTTTTAATTCTTAAATTTTAACTTTTTATTAAATTGAGGTGGGCCGAGCTAGATTTGAACTAGCGTAGGCGTAGCCAGCGGATTTACAGTCCGCCCCCATTAACCGCTCGGGCATCGACCCATTGCCATCACAGTTATACATCCTAGCACCAGAATCTTTATTTGCAACATTATATTTGAAACTCTAATCATTAAGGGGAGAACACATAAGTGAGTTAGGGGCAAAGGGGAAAATTGAACACTGTTTCAGGTGTGCATTGCTACGTCTAGGCTGGGTGTCCGCCCGGAGCACCCTAAGTCTAGACTTAGCCCAAATCCCTACTTCACTAATTCCCCGGTTTCTTGCAGGGAGTGGAGGCGACGGTAAATACCTTGTTGACTCAAAAGTTCTTCGTGGCTGCCAACTTCGACGATTCTACCGCCGTCGAGTACGACGATCGCATCGGCTTCGCGAATTGTACTCAGTCGGTGGGCAATAATTATGGTGGTGCGAGTACCGAGGATATTTCGCATGGCTATCTGGATCGATCGCTCGCTTTCATAGTCCAAACTAGAAGTAGCCTCATCAAAAATTAACACATCCGGCTCCACCAAGAGCGCCCTCGCAATCCCCAATCGCTGCCGCTGACCGCCGGACAACCGCATTCCTCTCTCCCCGACCACGGTATAGTAACCTTGGGGCAACAGCCGCACAAAATCGTCTACTTTGGCAATGCGACAAGCATCCTCAACTTGCTCGAAAGTTGCATTTCGGTTTCCGTAAGTCAAATTTTCCAGCAAAGTACCGTTAAAAACGTCTACTTCTTGGTGGACAATCGCTAAACGCTGGCGGTAGCGAGTCACGTCTAAGCTGCAAATGTTTTCGCCGTCGATCAGAATGCGGCCGGAGTTGGGTTCAAAGTAGCGAAACAGAAGTTTAACTAAAGTCGATTTTCCGGAACCCGATCGCCCGACTAATGCTACAGTTTGTCGGGGATGAATCAATAAATTCACATCCTGCAAAACTGGTTTTTGACTGTCGTACCCGAAGGTCAAACCGCTGAACTCAACTTTGCCGGTAAATTTATAAGGTGGCTGTGCCGATCGAGCATTTTCTGCTAAATTAACCGCATCCACACCGTCTGGCGTTTGCATAAACTCGTGGAACCGGATCATTGAAGAATAACGCCTCGCCAATGATTCGGCGATAATGCTAATCGGACGCAGTTGCGAATATGCCATGCTTGCCAACGTGTAAACGGTAACAAAATATCCGATGGAAATTTTGCCTGCAACCGTGGCTGCTAGGTTAAAACCAAGAACTGAAAACAAACACAACTGGACGATTGTCTGCTGGTATGTCCCCAGGGTGACGTATCCTTTGTGAATGCGGTGGATCACGACTTTTAATTCGCGATCGAGTCTGGTGGTTTGCCTTTTGAGTTCATCGCTTTCTGTGGCAAAAGCTTTGACTGTTTTGATGTTGGTGATAATTTCCGAGTTGCGGCTTTCGGTATCTTCGATGTATTCATCGAGAATTTCTTCCCGCGTAGTCACCTGTTGCAGGCCTTTGAGGGTGAAACTGAGGATAAATAGGAATGAAACCAAAATTAATAAGCCAATCCGCCACTCAATTAAGCAGATAACGGCAAAAATGCCGATTAAGCGGACGACTTCGGGGATGAATTCGCCAGCAATTTCTGGGTAAGTCCAAGTATGGTTGGCGATGCCTTTGGCAATGCGGCTGGCAATCCGTCCGGCGTTGTTTTCGTCGTAGAATTCTAGGGGTAAGGTGAGGATTTTGCCGATCGCACTTCTCATTCGATCGCGCCTCGCCCTCAATGGTATCGCCCAGTGAAACCAATTTCCTACCCAAGGTTCGATCGGTGCTTTGGCTACTGTTACCACAAAAATTATGCCCAGCAAGACGGATAGCGATAATATTTTGTTGGGTGAGTTCTGGGTAACAGAGGCGATCGCTGTTATGAGTTTTTGCGTTACTGTATCTGTAGCTTGACCCGACAATACGTTTAATATTTGACCGATCGCGTAAGGTACAAGCAAATCGGCTAGTGCCAAAATGCTGGATGCGCCTATGCTGTAAACTGAGCTTTTCCAGTAGCGACTGTAGTATTTGAAGATGTCCTGAAAGCTTGCCATAAATTCTTGTTGAGATACAACCCTTGCAAACACTTGCATCTAAAATTGCGCTCTCGGCGCGCTTTGTTTACAAGTGTACTACAAAAGTAGTCGATCGGGGATTCATCTCGGCTCATGCTAGCGACTCGCCCGATCGGGTGATTTATGGCAATCATTCGATCGTCAGCAATCGATCGGCATTCCTGGGCAATAAATTCAAGACTAAGGGCAAAAAAATGCAAAAGACAGAATTTTTCTTAAATTCTGCCTTCTGAGCAATGCCTTATAAGTTTTACGTTTGAGTAGTCTTTTAGCTGAAGGTGTAGGCTGATTGCAATGCCCACCAGATCAAGAAGCCGATTCCGCCGGCAATGACAATCGCCGAAATGGCGATCGCTATAGGACTGTCAGCTCCCTTGAACTTCATGATTCCGCGATTTAAATCTGACATGACAGTGTTCTCCCACAATTCCAGCTTGATTGTAGCTTTGCCGTGGGCCGATGGCGGTCAATTTTCACGGCAATTACTGATTTGGTTAATGATCGGGCTGCTGAAATTGCAGGTGGGGAGTGGGTTTCGGGGGGTTTACGGGATTTGTGAAAAAAACTTACTAAAAAGACTTGACAAATTTCGAGAAGTGAGACAATATTGTTAATACCGCAGGAAATGCGGGTGTAGCTCAGTGGTAGAGCGTCACCTTGCCAAGGTGAATGTCGCGCGTTCGAATCGCGTCACCCGCTTTAGAAGATAAAAAAAATCACGAAAACCGGAAAGTAGATCAAGAAAGTTTTCAGTATCCTCCTAATGAAGGATGGTTGAAAATACCTAAGTTAGTGGTAAGATTGAATGCAGAACTTGCAAGTCAAAATTGCCGATCGGGCGAGATCTCGGAACAGCAGTTGAAAGCCTCGCTATGGCGGAATTGACAAGTTTGATTAAGTGGATATGTTAACGATTATTTTTGCAAAAACGCTTTTTTTATCCGATCGCTCGTGCCATCTCAAAAAGCTCCAAAAATTGACTTAAACGATGAATACCCCTGTCCTTGCCGGCGCCGGGGTCGTCTCGTGCCGATAACGTTGACAGAAGCCTTTGGCTGCAACCGCTGTCAGCAAATATTTGTATTGGAGGAAAGCGGACACGTCATCGAGCAACTATCAACGAACTATCCTTACAAGCAGGCTTGGCGGTGGACAGGGAACCAGTGGAACAGAGCCCATCCGGGTTTGAAGGCTCATTACTTGCCACTGGCTTTGGGTATGATATTGGTGCCGCTAGTGATTTGGTTGCCCTTGGCGCTACACTCGCCGGGCCCGAATATTATTCTGTGGGCAATGGTCGCCGTGCTGCTAGCCATGCTGCCGGCGCTGATGGTATGGCTCGCTTACAGGCGTTAGCTAGATGATAATAGAGGATTTTACCCATTCATCAGATGCCGCAAATGTCGCGCGTCGCGCTTATCAAGCTTCTTTGGAGTTGGCTGCGACAAAGAGTGCGGATCGCGCGGCAGGTTTGCAGGCGATGGCGGGCTCGCTGAAACGCCGGCAAAATGACATTTTAGAAGCAAATACTCTGGATCTAGAAGCGAGTCGGGACATGGCGATTCCCGAGTTGATTGTGGAGTGGCTGAAGCTGACGCCGGAACGGATCAAGACAACTGTGCAAATTCTGCAACGGTTGGGGGAAATGCCAGATCCGATCGGCAGGGTGATCAATGCTTCTTATCAGGTCGATCGCTGTCAGGTGTACTGTCAGTCCCTGCCACTGGGGGCGATCGCTCTAATTTAC
Organism: Microcoleus sp. B5-D4; assembly: GCF_036705145.1. NCBI lineage: Bacteria > Bacillati > Cyanobacteriota > Cyanophyceae > Oscillatoriales > Microcoleaceae > Microcoleus > Microcoleus sp. B5-D4. The sequence continues at coordinate 126,947 of NZ_JAUBTV010000010.1, forward strand.
GAGGCGTTTCCCGAGTTGGGGGCGATCGCCGCAGGTTTGTCTCTCAAAAGCGCTAACAGTTTGATTCTAAAAGGCGGCAGCGAAAGCTGGCAAACTAATGCTGTAATTGGGGAAGCTTTGGTGTCGGCGATCGATGAGGTAGGTTTGCCATCGGGATGTTTGCAGGTACTGCCGCCGGATCGGGGCGCTTCGATCCGAGAATTGGTCACTCAAGACCAATATCTCAATTTAATTATTCCCTACGGTAGACCAAGTTTGGTGCAGCAGGTGGTAAGGCTGTGCACAGCACCAGTTTTGAGGTCGGCAATGGGAAATTGCTACCTTTATTGGTCGCCGACTGGTAGTTTGGAGATGGCAAGGTGGATGATTTTGGACAGCCATCAAAGCGTGCCAGATCCTGTTAATGCGATCGAGAAAGTGCTGATCGATCGCAACCAAAAGCCTTCTTCCTTAGTCAGGCTTTGGAACAGTTTAAAAGAAAAAGGCTTTCAAATTAGCGCCGATGCGGATCTTGTCGCAGATTTCCCAGAGTTGAAGCTGGCGGAACCATACGAGTGGACTCAACCGTATTTAAACAAAACCATAGCGTTTAAAGTTGTCGATAGTTTAGAGATTGCGATCGGCTGGATCAACCGCTACAGCAGCGGCCACGCTGACTGCATCGCCACTGAATCTTACTTAGAAAGTCGCCAATTTGCTCTGGATGTTAACAGCGCCTCAACTTTTATTAATGCCTCACCTCGGTTTTGGCGTTATCAAAATCGGGGAGATGCGATATTTTTGGGAATGTCCAACCAAAAAGGTTATCGGCGAGGATTGATCGGGTTAGATACGCTGACGACAATTAAAGAAATTGTTCAGGGAAACGGACTTTTTTAATCTTATAGGTTATTTAGGATTGGTTATTGGGATTAAACCCAACTGAAAATTGGGAGACTATTATCGATGCGTAAGCCTTTAATAGTTGTTCCAAAAATATTTTTATAGGATACAATAATATCTGGGTAGAACAATCAGGCAGCCTTGATATAAAGCAATTTGATCACAAGCTCCCGGATAGCCGCAGTGGAGACCGAGAAAATCTCCGCATCCTAACAATAAGCCGCCGGATTTATGTGTGGGTTCAATCTAAAATCGGGTACGGGATCTAATTAAATTTAGAAACTTATTAAGTCACATGAAAATACTCTTAGCGATAACATGAAATCAGAAAAATTACTCCATACTCTAGACAAGGCGGCAACGCCGATTTTAGGCGAAGAAACGCTAATTCCACACTCAGTATACGCTAAGAAATTGCGCCCACTTCTGCCATCAGAAGCCTTTACACCCGATGGTAGTAAGTTGGTTATACTGTTCATTAATATGGGCATTTTGCTACTGGGTTGGGGAATTGCCGCTCGTCTAGATCATTGGCCTGTATATCTCTTATGGCTTTATTTACCTTTAGCTTTGATTATGGGTAATAGTGTAATAGCTTTATCATTTATCTCCCATGATTTCATGCACGGTAGTGTGCAGAAAAAGTCTCGCCTGACTGATCTCATTAGTTTTCTCGGGTTCGCAATGTTGTTTATGCCCCCGACTCAGTGGAAATCTCTTCATAACCTTGTACATCACAGTAAAACAAATTCTTTAGGAGATCCCGATCGCAATTACCTCTACGAACAGCCTAATACTTGGGGAAAATGGATTCAAAATTTCTTTGTACCATCTCTTGACTTCAATCCATTTTGGTTCTTCATAGTAGGGATGGCAGGCTCGTGGTTATTTCATAATTTTTCCAACCTCTCTTCGATCCTGTTGTTTAATAATAAGTCTGTTGATTATGTGCCGGCTGCTTTTACAGTCAGTGTTCGGGATAGGTGGACAATTGCCCTTGAGTTTATCGGAATTTTATGCTTGCATTTTAGCATCTTATTCTATTTAGGCTTTCATCCCCTAAAACTCGCTTTGGGCTATTTTCTCCCGCTAGCCATTGGTCATTCAGGAATCATGTTTTATATCTACACGAATCATCTGGTTTGCCGGATGACAAGTGTTAATGACCCGCTGATTAATAGTCTTTCAATACGGGTTCCTAAAATAGTTGATCTGTTGCATTTCAATTTTTCATATCACACGGAGCATCATATTTTCCCTAGTCTTAACTCAGACTATTACCCTTTGGTTCAAGAGTTGATCCAAACTCACTATCCTGGGCGGATGAATTTACTGGATGCTGGTGAAGCTTGGCAATTGTTAATGAAAACTCCTCGGCATTACAAAGATGAAGTTACGTTAACTGATTATTTAGGGGAAACTTCGGTAAATTGCCCTCTTGATAATTCTGCTGTAACACCTTTGCCATAGCTAAATACACTGGTTACTCTCACAATTTCCCCCCAGACTACAACTAGAAACCGACGCTAACGACTAATACAGAGTAAGGTGTGCACTGCACACCTTACTTTGAGATATCGTGCTGAATTTTTAATTCTACATACTGATACTATTTAGCACCAACGAAGGCTTGAGAGCAAAATAAGGGATTACTCGTTTTTGATTGTTGGCATCAATCCTTTGTTCTGCCATATTCAAATTTTGCTGGAACTGTCTGGCCAAAAGTTGGATCGGCGTTCCCTCAAAAACTTCATCGAAGCTCATCCGGTAGAGTTCTTGGAAAGATTTATCGTAATAACCTAAACGGTCATATCGATAAGCTGACAAAATAAACATAATTTTCAGTTGTTCAGCCGCTCGCTTGTACGGAGGAAGCAACCGTAAAATGTCCTTTTCCGTAATCACTTCGAGAGTCCCAGAAGCATTAATTTTGGGAATGTCCCGGTATGCTGCCAAGGGCATATTGGCAGCAAAACTCATGTATTCATACTGGGGAAAATTGACTGCTGAATGCTGCGGGCCGCAGGTAAAAATTATGGTTGTGACAATTTTAATTAATTGTTCAACTGTGTCGATTTTGCTGGGCATTCCTTTGACTTTACCGCCCTCATTCGAGGCTAATTCTTGGGCCCAAGTTTGCAGTTCCACATCTTGGACGAGTGCTTCATTTGTCGGGTAAAAGAATTTGAGATAGCCACATACAAAGGTTTCGATCGCATCCCACAGCAGTAATCCATCATCTCGGTAAGGATAGTGAGGCAGTTGATTTGGATCGTCCATGCCCCGATTTTTCAGTTCGGTTGGGAAGGCAAATTGATCCAGACTCCAGTTGCTGCAAGCCTCTCTAGCTATTTCCATTGTCTCTGGCAAGCTACCGCTTAGCAAGTCATCGACTGGCCCGCCCGGAGCGATCAAATAAGAACGCGCCAGCTCGTTGTTAGTCAACATAAACCGAAAGTGCGGTTTCAGCAGCAGGCTAAGGGGGTGATTTTTAGCCAACTGTCGGGCGGTGACGATCGCAATTGGTTCCATCACCAGATGAGTTCGACCTAAATGCGAACTCATTTCGTGGTGATTGGCATCTGCTACTTGCACGCAGAGTTTCGCAAACAGCCAATCCACAGGAGGATCGAACGGGGTGTAAAGATGGCTATTTGGCGTCGGATCTAGTTGAATGGCGATCGGCACCAGTTCACCGCGATCGCGAATTCCCGTCCACCGCCAAGCGAAAAAAGCTCGCGGTTTCGGCAAGAATTTTCTGCCTTTTTCATAGCTGCCGCCTCCAATTTTTGAAGGCGCGCGATAGTGTTGGTCGCTACCCGTATAATCGGCAATGTAAATGTTTTTTTGTTGCAACTCTTGGCCCAGATCGAATAATGGGTGAAAGCTGGAAATTTGTGCCAGTGTTTGCGCCCGAGGATCGCCGGCATCTAACAAACGAAGCACCATCGGATTTGCTCCAGACAGGCGCTGTTCTGCAAAAGAGCGATCGGTTTGGTAGATTTTGGCAACAGCAGGTAGCGGCAGCAGAGTAAAGAAATCTTCATAGTCTTGGAGCTCGTCGAGAGGATCGAGAAAACTTCTCGAATCGGCCGCCAGCATATTTCCGGGAAGTTCCGATGTTGCTAGTATCCGCTCTCCAATATACTTGCTCGAAAAGTTCTCGACTGGTGGCAGATCTTTCAATAATGCCAAAGGTGATAAACTGTCATGGTCAAACTGATAAGCTTGTTGCTGACGATTCAAGGAATCTTGGCGCTGTTCTTGGTTCGGGTCGTCTTGAGGAAGAGAAGGTTTCATTTTGTCTACCATTGTATAAATCAACTCTCTTTTTGTAGTAAAATATCGCAGATCATCACTACTGATCGAGGATGGAATTTAAAAAGTATTGTGCAGGCTCACGCTTGATATAGGTCTTATTCACCGAGCAATAATCTTATTCCGGATTTTTTTAAACTCAGAAAAATTCCTCAAAAGAAGGCAACACTTCTCGATCGCCCTAAATCTAGGTTGAAAGGTTTCATTCTCCCGATAAGTAGCTCGCACTCAAGAACCCCGACTTCTTTGAGATGTCGGGGTTCGGGGTGTTAGGTTTTTTGAGCGGGGTCTACTGATTAGCGGTTATGCACGAACCATTAAATATTGACCGTTGCCGTTATATTCGCCGTCGCAACTTGCGAAATTAGACACAAACCAAATCAAGTAAAACCGCCAGATGCGACGAAATTTGGCATAGTCCATACCGTAGTCTAAATCTTTGACTATTGCCTGAGAATCGTCAAAGTTTTTCAGCCAATTAGTTAAGGTTGTAGAGTAATTGTATCCGTTGAGATACCAGTTTTTTATGGTTTTGAGGTCTTTGTTGTGGCTGGGAACGGCATCGTATTTCCAGTAACGACCGTGGGGAAAAACGTATTTGTGGGTGAAAACGCTGGACATATTGTTGGGGATGCGAACTGTGATGATATGAATCAAAACGCGGCCGTTATCTTTGAGGAAAGATGCGAGCTTTTGGAAAGCTTTGGTTAAATTGCCTACATGACAAAAAACTCCGATCGAGAGAATTTTGTCAAATTTGGTCTCGAATTGAGCGTCGTTCAAATCACCTTCATAGAGGGTAAATCGACCTGAACTAAGGTAGCTTTCGGGGTCTTGCATCTTCTGACGCATATACTCGCATTGGCGATGGCTCAAGTTAACCCCCGTAAAGGTGACATTGGGGAATTTGGAAAGAATGTAATTAGGAACACAACCCCAACCGCAGCCAAAGTCTAAAATATTGTCACCATCTTGAATCTCTAGCTTTTCAATCACATCATCAATCATCTGCATTTGCGATTGTTCAAGGTTGGCGGCTCCTTTTTCCCACAACCCCATGCTGTATTTAGGATAAATGAGTTTCCCGTCGCCTAACATCGGATTCAGCATGGCTTGAGGTAAGTCGTACTGAATCTTCATTAAATCCCGTGACCCTTCGGCTGTATGGTCTGTTTCTGTTAGTACCCATTCGTAGGGTGCAAGCAGGGACGGGAAATGCTTAAAAAAGACGGGCATACAGGTATCAAAAAGCGATCGCAATACTGAATCTGGGACTTCTAATCCGTTGATGTAAGACTCTGCTACTGCCATTTGCACCGTGTTAACTGCACTGACTGCGAGGCGGGTTGCTCCGTAGGCGATCGGACTTTTGGTATGGATATTTCCTACGAGTGGAATGTGGTTTTCGATGCTTTGTAGGGCTGTTGATGAACTCATGGTTATACTGGTTTTAAAGATGCTGCTATTCTATCTCACGAAAATTGGGTGGTTGTTAGAGAGCAAAAAAGCTGAAACTATTGCCAAGTCAGGTTTTCACAGCTTACCTCCCCAAAATCCTAAAAATATATGGCTGTTGAAGGGGATTTGATAACGGATTTATAGGGCTTTGGGCGATCTTAATTTTATTAAGAATTATGTCAGTCCATTTTAGATTTTAGATTTTGGATTTTAGATTAACTCCACAGCTTGAATGGGGGTACTTTCACGGTGCGATGGCGGTTTTAGTGCTCAGTTATACCATTTGAGATTTTAGAATTGAGAATGAATGATGAGCTAAGAGTTGGACTATTGCCTAGAGTTGCTTTCTTTTTTTAAACTGGTGTCAGTTGGGCGCTTGAGCTGACGAAATGAGAAGCAAATGCCGATCGCGACTTATAGTTAAGGAATCAGGGGATACAGAAAAAATGCCGAGAAACCGGGTTTGCATAAAGGTTCGCTGCAATAACAGATGTCCGCGAGATTCCTCGCTAATTAGCTAGACGCGCCACATATGCCACAGATTCACTATCTGCCGGACGATCGCTCGATCAAGATAGACGACGACGATATAATTCTGGAATCTTCCCTGCGTGTCGGCATTCCCCACACCCACATCTGCGGCGGTAGCGCCCGGTGCTCGACTTGTCGCGTATTGATTGTCGAAGGTTTGGAATTTTGCTCCCCGCGCACTTCGCCGGAAGAGGAACTTGCCAAAAAATTGCGTTTAGATCCCGAAATTAGGCTGGCTTGTCAGACGCAGATTGCGGGCGGCAAGGTGATTTTGCGCCGACTGGCGATCGCTCTTTTGGGCTAGACGTTAAAGCGGGTGACTGGTAGCCATCATAACCAACACTCCAATTTTAAACAGAACCGCGATCGCCCTTCCTCCATCTCTTCAACAACTCCGGCGTAACCAAACCTTGCGGAAAAAAGATTGTCCCCAAAACAATCAGCAACCCAAAAATAATTAACCGCCCATCCCGCAGAAATTGCGCCAACCAAACCGGCAATCCCTGAATAGTCGCCATTCCCCTCAAAACCTCCGGCAAAGCAGTAAACACCATCCCACCCAAAACTGCTCCCAGAAACGTTCTGCTACCACCAATCAATACAGAAGTCAAGTAAATAATACTAGCATCAAAAGTCCCTTGACGCGCGTTCCAAGTATTAAGGAAATGGGCGCTAACTGCACCCACAACCCCAGCTAAAACAGCACCTAACGTGAAAGCCAAAACCTTATAAAAAGTTGGGTTAATGCCGATCGCATCAGCCGCCAACTCATCAGCCCGAATCGCCGCAAAAGCCCGACCTACCCGAATCCGTTCCAGCCGATAGACAATCGCCATACTTACCAAAAGTAAAGGTAGTACAATCCACAAATACTCGATCGGCGTCGCAAACGGTTGTGGAATCCCAAAAATGCCCACAGCCCCGCCAGTAATATCGAGATTCAGCGATAAAACCCGCAAAATTTCCACAAAAGCAATAGTTGCGATCGCCAAATAAATCCCACTTAACCGCAGCGCCGGAATGCCCACCAAAATCCCCAGCAACCCCGAAACAACCCCTGCAATTATCATCTCCACTAACAACAATGGCAGTGGAAATAAACCCCCTGTCTGCTTCAACACTGTCGTAGACAAAATCGCCGCAATATACCCACCCAACGCATAAAAACCCGGGCTAGCCAGAGACAACTGACCAGTCATTAGAGGCAAATACAGCGACATTCCCAACATTGCACCCAGCAACATCGAGACAATGAGAAACCCATAAGTAGTAAAAAAGGTAGCCATTTGATTTTAGATATTTTAGATTAGAAGTTATTAAGGAAAATCGGGTTAGCTTGGTTTCCAATTGGGATTTATTAAGCTAGTCTGAATATGGTCTTCCCACCGACCATTTATCAACAAATAGTCTCTAGCGTAACCTTCCACCACAAATCCCAATCTTTTAAGTAGATTACAGCTACGCTGATTGTGAGGCATATAATTTGCCATAACGCGATGTAAATTTAACTCTTCAAAAACATATTGAATTGCAATTCTCACAGCTTCTGTCATATAACCTTTACTTTGTTTCGCTTCTGCCAGATTATATCCCAAAAAGCAGAAATGACCGGCACCTCGTACAAAATTATCAAAATTAACGTTACCGACAATATACTCAGGATTATCCTTCTCAAAAATCCATAGCTTTAAAGATCTGTCTGATTTAAAGCCTTGGAAATCTTTCTCTACTTGTTTTTCCCAATAACTTTCCGTTAAAAATTCCTCCGCCCACTGTCGGTGCCAGGGAGTAAAAAACCTTTGATTGTCTCTGTAAAATTTAATTATTTTGCAGATATCCTCTTGATTGGCTAATCGCAAAAAAAGGCGATCGCTTACTATTAATGAAACTTCCGAAGTCATCAAACTGCCTCTGAGGTATGAATAAGTTTTATAGGTAAGTATATAAAACTCCACAACAGTGGATAAGGGCTGGTTTAGCTATAGTCTTTGCTGGAAACCCGTTTTCCCTTTTCAAAACCGTCTTGGCTTACGATATGTCCTGCAAATCAGCCTAGACTTTCTGAATCAAACGCCGTCCAAACAAACCCTGCGGTCTAACCAATAACATAATAAACAATATGGCAAAAGCAACAGCATCCTTATAAGCCGAAAAATCACCAGGCACAAAAGCCTCAACCAAACCAATCATAAACCCACCCAAAACCGCCCCAGGAATACTCCCCAACCCCCCAAGCACAATCACCGCCAAACCCTTCAAACCAAAAGCAATACCAAAGTACGGCCCAGCAATACTCACACTAGAACCCACCAAACTCCCCGCCAAACCAGCCAGAAAACTACTCACAAAAAACGTCAATACAATGTATCGATCGGTATCAATCCCCAACAAACTAGAAGTAGTAGCATCTTCAGCCACCGCCTGCATTGCTTTGCCAAACTTAGTGAAATTTATTAAGTAAGTTAAGACAGCCACAATCGCAACTGATACCGCAAAAATTACTATTTGAACAGTCCGAATTGGAATCGGTTTATCCGCTGTACCGAAGTTAATCGCAGCAGGCAAATAGCCGTAAGTGTTAGCAGGAAAGGTGTAAATCTCCGCACCTACAAGATATTGGATGATATTGGCGATCGCCACCGCCACACCCAAACTAGAAACCACCGTCAGCAGAGGATCAGAGAGTCGGCGGCGCAAAGGTAAAAAAGCAATTCGTTCAACAATTACTCCTACCAAACCAGCCATGACACTTCCCAAAATTAATGCCACAGCAAAAGGCAACTGCACGGGAATTCGAGCATTAGCCCACAACCCATTAAAACCGAAAGCACCTCCCATCAGCGCATATGTAAAATAAGCACCCAAAGTAAATACTGCACCGTGAGCAAAATTAATAATTCCCAAAATAGAAAAGACCAGCGTGTATCCCAGGGCAAAAATAGCATACACGCTGCCGATCGACAAACCATTCAAAAATTGTTGCAAAAACAGAGTTAAGTCCATCACCAGTTAGAGATTCGGCATCAACATTAAATCATTCAAAAACCAACAGCATACAATTTTTACTCTGACTTCTGACTTCCCCCCTTGGGGGGCAGCGGGGTTAACCTCACACTCACACTCAATAACTCATCCGTGTATCCGTGTCAAAATCCGTGTCGTGCCCTCATTTCAAAAACTCAAACTTACCACTATTGCCATCAGCCTCCATCTTAATCCGTGCCACATAAAACTCTTTCTGATTAATCTCACCTTCAGGCGTAAAAGAAATTTCCCCCAAAGGCGTATCGTACTTACCACCCAACAACTGCTGATTCAAATTTGTACGCAACTCTGCCAACGGCTTTTCGCTAACCTTAGACTTAGCATTAATGGCCTTTAATGACTCAACAAAAACTTGTACGCCAGTAAAAGCTTGTGCGCTAAATTGAGGCGGTTCCTTCTTGAATTGAGCGCGATAAGCATTGCGAAAAGCCTTATTAACTTCATTTTCATATTCCGGGCTGTAGGCTTGGGCAATCAAAACCCCATCGCAAAGAGCCTTGCAAACAGGAAATACATTAGAAGTATTCAGACCGTTGCCCCCAATGATAACGCCTTTGTATCCCAACTCCCGCAATTGCTTAATTAAATTGCCTCCATCGGCGGCCAACCCGGAAATAATTATCAAATCGGGGTTGACATTTATTGCGTTAGTAGCTTGAGATTGGAAATCTGTATCAGTAGTCAAGAATTTTTGGATTGTTGCCAATTCCAGCCCCATATCTTTAACCGTTGTCTGAAAAGTTTCAGTCTCAGATTTGCTAAAAGCATCATTCTGAGCAAAAAACACGGCTACTTTCTTAATATTGGGATTTTGCTTCAGTGCAGCTTTCACCGCATTAGGTGCTACCACGGCCACAGGCGCGGAGACTCTGGCCACATAATCGCCAATCTGGGGAATGCCTTTAGCGGTGTTGGAGGGTCCGAGTACGGGAACTTTTGCTCGATCGGCGATCGGATCTGCACTAAAAGCTTGTTGCGAGAGAGTTGGCCCCACAATCCCCACCACCTTATCCTGATTGATCAGAGTATTGAAGGCATTGATCGTCCCTTGTTCATCTCCACCGGTATCTTGGAACACCAGTCTAATCGGCGTCCCATCCACACCGCCCTTATCGTTGAAATACTTCTCAGCAATTTTCGCGCCAGCCACCTGTTCCTGACCCAGTAAAGCCACATTGCTAGTTTGGGCCACCCCAATACCTATAGATATAGTGTTGGAACTCCCCCCAGGCGAACCCTCTGGGGAAGCACCGGGAGATGGCGAAGTCGCCGGAGATGCTGTAGTAGAGGTTTGGGGAGTGTTCGTCTGACTGCAAGCCAGCAGCAGTGAAGCGCAGGTAACGAACAAGGCACTAGGGCGAGGGGCAGGTTTTTTCATGAGCGGGCGATCGAACATCTATATATAAAACAGCTACACGTAGAGATATTCTACCCATGCGCGGTAGATACTCCCCTCAAAAGTCCCATCTTGCCCAAAAAAAAGACCCCTTCCCGGAAAGAGGAGTCAGCCAGCGGAGGCCGGATCGGAAATCAACAGCTCAAACCCTTGGTGTGTATAGGTTCAAAAAAAAGTCAAAAATATTTTCACAAAACGCTTGACAACTCTGGGGAGAGTTGATACATTAATAAAGCGCCAGAAGGGAAGCGGTTCACTGAACCACGAACTAAAGGTGCGAAGAAAGGCAAAAAACTGAACCTAGAAAAAAGAATAGTTTGAAAGCTTAAAGCACTATTAACCTCGTCAAAAAATTAAGATAGAGAGTAAAAGCATCGCTGATACTCAATATCGCAAACAACGAGAAAAAAGTCAAGGGAAAAAAACCAGCATTTGTGCTGAGTAGAAAGAACTTGACGTAAGCCAAAAAAAACAATCCAACACGGAGAGTTTGATCCTGGCTCAGGATGAACGCTGGCGGTCTGCTTAACACATGCAAGTCGAACGGAGTAGAAATACTTAGTGGCGGACGGGTGAGTAACGCGTGAGAATCTGCCTTCAGGACGGAGACAACAGTTGGAAACGACTGCTAAGCCCCGATGTACCGAAAGGGAAAATATTTATAGCCTGAAGATGAGCTCGCGTCCGATTAGCTAGTTGGGGGGGTAAAGGCCCACCAAGGCGACGATCGGTAGCTGGTCTGAGAGGACGATCAGCCACACTGGGACTGAGACACGGCCCAGACTCC
>NZ_JAUBTV010000011.1:0-1596 GCF_036705145.1 Microcoleus sp. B5-D4
ACTGACGTGACTGTTGCTAACGGCACTGTTAGCGGATTTACAGGTAGCGGTACAACCTATGATTTCACAGTTACACCAACAGCCACTGGCAATGTCACCGTAGATATTCCAGCAGCTACAGCCACAGATACAACAGGTAATAACAATACCGCAGCCACCCAACTTGTTCGCACTGCTGATATTACCGCACCAACAGTTGCCTTAACATCAACTTCAACACCAACAGTAACTGGTTTATTTAGCGTCACGGCTACCTTTAATGAAGATGTCAACGGCTTTGATAATACTGATATCACCGTCGCCAATGCGACTGTCGATAACTTTGTTAAAGTTGATGCCAAAACTTACACCTTTGATGTCACTCCCGCTGCTAGTGGTAATGTCACAGTTGATGTACTTACTGCCAAAGCAACGGATACTGCGGGTAATAATAATACCGCAGCAACTCAACTGACTCGCACTGCTAATGTCACCACACCTGACATCACCCCACCAACAGTTGCCTTAACATCAACTTCAACACCAACAGTAACTGGTTTATTTAGCGTCACAGCCACCTTTAATGAAGATGTCACCGGCTTTGATAATACTGATATCACCGTAGCCAATGCGACTGTCGGTAACTTTGTTAAAGTTGACGGAAAAACTTATACCTTTGAGGTCACTCCCGCTGCTAGTGGTAATGTCACAGTTGATGTCCCTGCTGCCAAAGCAACGGATACTGCGGGTAATAACAATACCGCAGCAACTCAACTGATTCGCACTGCTAATGTCACCACACCTATTGTTGATGTCACCCCACCTACTGCTAACTTAGCTGCAATTTCTAACATTACTACAGCGGGCGGTACAAGTCAGACATTGACAGTTACTTTCAGTGATAGCAATGGAGTTGATGTTAGCAGTTTAGATAATTCTGATGTTGTTGTAAATGGATCAGGGGGTGCTATTCCTGCTACCTTTATCAGTGTCGATACTAATAGTAATGGTACGCCTCGGACAGCGACATATTCGTTGACGCCGCCTGGGGGAACTTGGGATAATGCTGATAATGGTACTTACACAGTTAATTTGCAAGCATCGCAGGTGAAGGATGCTAGCGGTAATTTTGCTGCTGCTAGCAGTTTGGGTACTTTTAGTATTGATGTTGCGACACCCGCACCTGCACCAACACCTGCCCCTGCCCCTGCGGAAACACCTGCACCAGCGCCCGCACCTGCTCCCGCACCCGCACCTGCTCCCGCACCCGCACCTGCCCCCGCGCCATCGGGAACACCGACACCATCGGTAACACCCGCGCCATCGGAAACACCATCGGGAACACCGACTCCAACGCCATCGGAAACACCAACACCATCGGGAACACCGACTCCAACGCCATCGGAAACACCATCGGGAACACCGACTCCAACGCCATCGGAAACACCAACACCATCGGGAACACCGACTCCAACGCCATCGGAAACACCATCGGGAACACCCACGCCATCGGGAACACCAACGGGAACACCGACACCATCGGGAACACCGACACCATCGGGAACACCGACACCATCGGGAACACCGACACCATCGGGAACACCGACACCATCGGGA
>NZ_JAUBTV010000011.1:1696-66366 GCF_036705145.1 Microcoleus sp. B5-D4
ACACCGACACCATTGGGAACACCCACTCCATCGGGAACACCGACACCATTGGGAACACCCACTCCATCGGGAACACCATCGGGAACACCCACGCCATCGGAAACACCCACTCCATCGGGAACACCATCGGGAACACCGACACCATCGGGAACACCTACTCCAACGGGAACGCCGACACAATCGGGAACACCCACTCCAACCAACTTCTTCGATTATTCGTCGTCCCCCAACAGCCTTACTCAAAACTTCAGCAACATCACTCAACCTGTCACTATCATTGGCAGTCCCTTTAACGACAACTTCACCGGTACAAGCAACGCAGACAATATTAGCGGTAGCGATGGTGATGACACTCTTGATGGTGGCGCTGGCAATGACACCCTCAATGGCGGAGTTGGCAACAACACCTTCACCGGGGGAGTTGGCAATGACACGTTTATCTTTAATTCCCTTCCTGGTACTTTCGGCGGACAAAACCTAATTTTAGACTTCACCCCTGGAGAAGATAAATTACAACTTGATGTCGCCTTCGGTTTCACCTCACCGGAACAAGTGCTCGCAGCATTACAATCTACCCCTTCGGGTTTAGTCTTAAACTTAGGGAATGGTCAAACTATCTCTATCAAAGCCAATTCTCTCTCACCAAGCGACATCATTCTCTTTAGTAATTCCACAGAAACACCGACACCAACGGGAACACCTACGCCATCGGTAACACCGACACCAACGGGAACACCGACACCATCGGGAACACCGACGCCAACGGTAACACCGACGCCAACGGGAACACCGGCACCAACGGGAACACCTACACCATTGGGAACACCGACACCATCGGGAACACCGGCACCAACGGGAACACCTACACCAACGGGAACACCCACGCCATCGGAAACACCATCGGGAACACCGACTCCAACGCCAACACCAACAACCAGCAACATCCCCAATGATGACTGCATCTGCGATGACATTGCCTATCCCAACTTAAACCAACCCAATGCAGTTGAAAACACCATACTTGGTGTATCGGGAATTCCAATAGGCACTGCCCAAAACGATGAATTTCTCGGCAGTAACAACGGCAATATATTCGATGCCAAATCCGGGAATGACAACTTATATGGTGGTGCCAGCAACGACATCTTTAATGGCAACCAAGGCAACGACTTCATCACCGGAGGCAAAGGTGACGACATCCTCTATGGAGATGAAGGAAACGACATCGTGCTTGGCGAATTGGGCAAGGATTTAATCTTCGGAGGCAAAGGCAATGACTCCCTAAATGGCCGCGAAGGTGATGACATCATTTTGGGTGATAAAGATGATGATTTCATCGATGGCGGTAAGGATAATGACGTTTTATATGGAGGCAAAGGTAACGACATAATGCTTGGCAGTCAAGGTGATGACAATCTGTTTGGACAGTTAGGTTCGGATACCATCTGCGGCGGTGAAGGTAATGACTTAATTAGCGGTAACGAATCAGCAGATATCCTGGGAGGGTGCGAAGGAAATGATACTCTTTACGGAGGCGAAGACAACGATACTCTCACTGGTTGTCAAGGTGATGATATTCTTTACGGAGACTTGGGTAATGATAGTTTGATTGGCGGTAGCGGCAATGATATCTTTGTCTTAACAACTGGTCAAGGATTTGATATCATCGCTGATTTTACAATCGGCCAAGACTTGATTGGATTAACCGGAGGTTTGAGCTTTAGCCAGTTAGCAATCACTCAAAATACTCAGGGAACTCTCATCAAAAATGTCTTGACAGGAGAAGAGTTAGGTGTGATGATTGGAGTGAGTGCCAATGCGATAACATCGGCTAATTTCCGGTTGATTTAGGAAATCAAGAAAAGTACGATCGCCCATTCGATCCAAAAGGGCGATCGCACTTCTACCAATTTTAAAAGCTGTAGCCAAAATTTAACGATTATTCATACTTTCGGCCGCGCCACTGAGTAGGCTGATTTAAAGCAGAAATTAGAATTCGCAAAAACGCCAGCGGATCGGCCAAAGGTGACAGCCAAAACAGCCATTTACCCGATGCCCCAGTTGTATCGTAAGAAGGTGCGATCGCGAAACACAAAGCCGATCGCACCGCAACCAAAAATACATTCAATCCCAACAGCCAAAAGTGCCCAAATACACCAACCGGCGGCAGCGAACCAAACAACAAATAGCACAACACAATCGGCACCGGCAAACCTTGAACCGCCAGCAACAGCCACAAATCGCCCCAGATTTGACCGCCCGAAGCAGCATCTTTCAAATCCAGCGATCGACCCCATTCATTCCAAGTCTCGATCGCCCCCTCATACATCCGCACCTTCAACACCTTAGCCCCATCCAAAAAGCCCACCTTAAAGCCCTTAGCAGCCGCATAGCGAGCCAAAGTCACATCATCGCAAAAAGAACCCCTCGCGACCTCATAGCCCCCCAATGCCACCAAAACCTCGCGCTTACACAAGAAACACTGACCGTTCGCCATCACCCGTTCCGGCACATCCCCGCCAGTCCCGGTCGGCCCGAACCGATAAACCAAAGTCATTAACAAAGCAGGTTGCAGCCACAACTCCCCCGGATACTTGAGGATAAACTGCGGCGACAGCGAAATCAAATCGTAATTTCCAGCCGCCGCCGTCTTCAGCAAACTCGCAATCAAACCCGGATGCGGCACAGTATCCGCATCTATCCCCAAAATCCACTCGCACTTCTCGGAACTTGCCAAAAAACCCGCATTCAGCGCCCAGGGACGCCCTACCCAACCCGCCGGCAGCGGATCGTCGTTAATCAAGCGAAACCGGGGGTCTTTTTGTGCTGCAGCTTTGACTAAATCTCCGGTTCCGTCTACCGAATAGCTGTCAACCACGATCGCTTCTCGGAGTTCGTAACTTTGGCGGCTTAATCCTTCCAAACAAGGCGAAATTCGATCGGCTTCGTTCAAAGTCGGTACTACCGCAGTACAAGAACCTAACAAATCCAGCGTCGGCGAATCGGGTTCTAGGGGCGGGATGCGCGATGGGCCTTTAATCAAACGCGACATCAGAAGGGCTGCGGCGGGCAATTGTAGCACCAAGAGTGCGACAGCGATGATACTTGTCAGCGATTGGGGGAACAGGTGAGGGGCGATCATGGGATTTTAGATTTTAGATTTTAGATTTTAGATTTTCAATTGAAGAATTGGGAATTACGGTTGGTGTCAATTTAAAAATTTAATAAAATTTTGACCTCAAACATATTACAGGAATTGGGAATGAAAAAATCGCCATTGAAAAACCCGGTTTCTACAAGAAACCGGGTTTTTAAACTAGCTCAAAATTTAGTGTAAATTTTTGCTAAATCAGCCGGGGTTGCTCACTAGCAACTCACTTACGCAAAACCCCCACGGGCTCAGGTGGAATTTGGGCCGTGAGAACAGATGTCTCCAAAGACGGCATTGTTTCTGTTACGTCACCTGTTGCGGGTTTAGCGATCCAGCTTAACGCGATCGCCGGAACTACACCCAGAAGCACCGCTAGCGATGTTGGGAACCAGAACCGAGAATCCAAGGAAACTACAGTGATAATTGCTCCGAAAGCAAAGTTTACCAAATAAACAATTAAGGGCAAACCCAATTCCGATCGCTCTAATTTAATCGGTGTTTTTCTCCACAAGAAAGCTGCGGAGGACATAAATAGCGCCCCCGTACCCATCCAGCCAGCCAAATTGCGGTAAGGCATCCCAAAGAAAGCGCCAAGTTCCTCAAACTCCCAAAAAGGCACAGAAGTTTGACTCATCGCCGGATCTAGTACAAAATCCCAAGCTGTTAGCAGCAAAGCACCAAGGGCGATCGCCCCTATTTGGCGCACCCAATTGAGTTCACCCTTACCGCCAGCTACTCCAGCGCGAGCAATTACATAGGAAACCAGTCCCAGATAAAACCACGAGAGGGGAATTGTAAACGGAACCAGCCCTGCAATTTTGTAGCCCAAACCGCTCAAATAATGGTAGTGCCCGAAGGGAAAACCCGTACTCGTTCCCAACAACTCGCTACTCAAGGACAAAAACACAGAAGGCACTAAAAAAGCCAGAGTTGCACCCCAACCCAATGTCCGCAAGGCATAGAGAGCAACTGCTGCAGCACCAAAGATGATATAAACTACTCCACCCCCAGCCATCCCCCACTGGAATAGCGTTTGCCCTGCTGGTGGCAAACTCATCACCAATTCGGGACGGGGTAAAATCAGCAGCAACCCTGCCAATCCAAAAGCCATTGACAAGACGTGGGCAATTAAGCAAAAGCGCTCAGCAATCAAAAGTTGCTTCATGGGACTCCTCGAAAAAATATTAGATGCAAAAAGCACTCTTAACAGTTTACAAACTTTAACAAAAAACCAACTGCATTTGAGTCAGTTGTCTGTTGTCAGTTGACTGTTGTCAGTTGACTGTTGTCAGTTGACTGTTGACTGTTGACTGTTGACTGTTGTCAGTTGACTGCCAGCCCCATGCCCAATGCCCGATGCCCAATGCCCGATGCCCAATGCCCAATGCCCAATGCCCCATGCCCAATGCCCAATGCCCGATGCCCAATGCCCGATGCCCCATGCCCGATGCCCAATGCCCAATGCCCAATGCCCAATGCCCAATGCCCAATTCCCAATTCCCAATGCCCCATGCCCAATTCCCAATTCCCAATGCCCCATCTTAAATCATTGCCAATTGCCCACAAGCACGAAAGGTGCCCAGAAATACGGATTCTGATACTGTGGGTTTTGCAACAGCGTTAATTGAGCGTTGCGGAGGGCTTCAGCTTTGCTGGTTTTAGAAGAAGCAAGCTGCTTGTAAAACTCAGCCATAAAGATAGCTGTAGATTCGTCGTTGACTTGCCAAAGGGTGGCGGCGGTGCTGCGGGCACCCGATCGAATTGCCGCCCCCGCCAAACCCAAAGCCGCGCGGTTATCGCCCGAAGCAGTTTCGCAAGCACTCAAAACCAAAAGTTCGATCGCCTGTTGTTTCTCCCCAGTGCGGGCTCGCAGCAGTCGATCGAACTCCTTAACATTCACTTTCTGATCCCAAGTCACAATAAAAGTATCCGCTGCATTCGAGCTAAACTGACCGTGAGTTGCCAAATGGACGATCGGGTAAGATACCGCTTTAATTCGATCCTGCAATCGCCCGCTGACAAAATCTTCATTCAGCAGCGAACTCGCCGGCATCTCGGCTGCAATTTGCTGAACTTCCTCCTTCACCCCCGGCAAAGCCGAGAAGCCTTGACGCGCTTCCGAGAGGCCAGCGGTGAGCACTTTTAACTTGACTTTGTTCAGCGGTTTCGGTGCCAGCAATTGCAATCCCGGCGCCAAAGCAATATTGTATTTTTCTACCAAAAACTTTTCACCGTCGTGCAGCACAGCCATCGGCAGATTCCGCAAATAACCGTCGAGCACAAATACCAGGGTTTTAATCCCGGCGGCGGTCAAATCCGCCTCTGCGGGGCGGATTAACCAGTCATAAACCTGTTCAACGGGTTGCCTCCTGTCGCGGGGGAAAGCAGCAGGCCTGATGGTATTTTTGGCTTGTCTGAAGGCAGTTTCCAACTCGGCTTGAGACTTCTTCGTAGCGTAGCGGCGCAGGGGTTTGCCGGGAATTGACAAAATTACCTCCAAACGATCGCTCAAAATAATCGGATAAATCACCGCCGCAGTCGGATCAATTTCCTCGATCGACTTTGGTTTAGCATCAGCACAAGCATCCCGGAAAAAGTTGTCCAATTCTGCCAACTGCAAAGATTCCACCGTTTGGCGCGCTAGTTTCAATTTAGTTTGACTGGGAGATTCCTCTTGCAAAAGCAGCCCGACTAATTCCCGATAAACCGGTTCGGCACTTTCCCGAAACGAAAATTGCACTTCGGGATTGACTGTTACCAAATCGCCCCGCAAAGAAGACAGTACATTCACAGCTTGAGTATATTGAGCGATCGCCCCTTCTGTATTTCCCTGAGCTTTCCGAATCCGTCCCAGTTGCCAAAACAATTGATAAGCAATATCGGGAGATTGAAAAGCCGGTGCTAAACTCAAAGCCTCAGTTGTGAGATTTTCCGCTTTCTGATACTGCTGTTGGATTTCTGATAGTTTGCCTTTCGCTGCCAGAATATAAGCTTGTATGCGTTTATCGCCCAAACTGTTTGCTCGTTCGACAGAGCGATCGAGCATGGTGTCAATCTCGCTTAAACTCAAAGTTTTCGCAGGCGACTGAGCTAATTTCATCAAGCTTTGAGCTAGATTAATTTGAGCGTAAAGTCCGGCGCGATTCGACCCAAATTTATCGGTTTGAGGTTCGAGAGAACGCCACAAAGCCTCTGCTTCCGACCAATCTTTGCGATCGAGTAACAAACTCAATTGGTTTAACTTTGCCTGAATTTGTAGGGGCGATCGATCCGGCATCGCCTGGATCGATCGACCATAATACTCTAGGGCCAAGCGTTCCCAATCAGCCCGCTGTTCTGGTGTCAAACCCGGTTTATTGCTTTTAGCCCGTACCGTATTGCCCAGATTGAGATAAATTGCAGCCTCCTCTGGCCTGCTACCTAATTTTTGGGCTGCTTCGAGTCCCGCCGAAAGCACATCCTGCGATCGTTCCAGTTGTCCCAAAACCCGCAGTACCCGCCCTAAAGCATGAGTTGCCCGGACTTGTTCGAGAGAAACTGGCTGATTTTTCAAAGTTTCCACACCCGCTGTCGAAACTTCGCAAGTTTGGTTTTCCAACTTGAAAGAAGCTAACAGCATTTTGCAAGCCCTGGGATAAAGTCCGAGAGTTTCCCAAGCCCGACTTTGATTAATTTGAACTTGAAAAAGTTGGTTCTTTCTATCAATTTGCTCGAAAATTTTAGCGCTTAACTCCAAGTTATCGATCGCATCTTGAGTCTGCCCCCGTTCAAGTTGCAACTGTCCTTGAATGTTGAGAGTTTCAGCCAAAATCCGCTGCTGTTCGGGAGTGTTGGCTTGGGTTCGCACAGCCGACAAACTCGAATTTACAGCTTTTTCTGCTTCTTCCCAAAGCCCCAACTGCCCATAGGTTGCAGCTAAATTGCTCAAAGCTGTGGCGCGATCGAGATTTTCGCCTTTTGCCTCAAACTGCGCCGCCGCTTGCTGCAACAAAGGTACAGCTTCCGAAAAACGTTCCTCTTGGTACAGAGTTCGAGCTTGTCGAACAAGCTGCACCGCTGGTGGTGGATTAACCTGAGCAATTCCAGGAGGAATCGCAATTGCTAGCAGACAGGAAATCACAAATAACAGAATTACTTGTCGGAGCGATCGGGTAAACTTCATATTTAGAAAATAAAATTACAAGCGCAGACACACCTACTAACTCACCCAAATACATCTTATTCTTTATCTGCGTTAATCCGTGTTAATCCGCCTACATCTGCGGTAAAAAAAACCTAATTTCAACGCGGCACACAAACAGAACTAGGTCGAGGATTGCGAGAGTCAGCAGCATTACCCGGATTATATCCAACAAGCATAACTTCTCCTTTCGCATTCACCACCCAACCTTGCGCCGGAACAACTTCCCGATCGGGGATTTCCCCTTCTTCCTTCTTCTTCCCTCGATCGGTTACATCGGTTACATCCTGTACATTCGTTGCCGAACTTCCTGCCTCTTCCACCCAATTAAACTGGCTAGAATTGCTGCTGAGGGCATCATTGGGACTGGGTGGCACTCCTCCTTTCCCAGTGACGGTAAATGCGCTCTGGGCCTCTTGCGTGCAGGGATTTGCCGCAATTAAAGCAGCCGGATCTACCACATTTTGCGGCAGTTCCACTAAACCTTGAGCAGGATTCACCCCAGAAGCACTAAATGTTACAGTACCTTGCAAAGCCGGGCCGCTACTTTGGGAAATCGCCGCAATATCGCTGGTAGGAATTAGAGAAGTCGGACTTACTTGCAACGCTGCAAATTGAGCATCAGTCAGTCCTAAACTACTCCTGGCTTGGTCGCGGTTAAGGCTTGTAAAGCCAAAGATATTTGGTACATTGACCGTAACTTGTCCGCCCCTAGCTGTGCGAGCATTAGCTGTAATATCACTATTTTCTCGCGGTAAAGCTACCAAAATATCGCTATTAATTCTGATATTACCGCCCTCAGAAATACCTGCATCCGTGGTGATTCGACTGCCGCGCCGCAACTGAATGTCTTGCGCTTGCAGGTTAATATTAGCCCCTGTACCAGAGACAGTAGTGCCATCAATGATGCTTTTATTATCCAGGGCAATTGAGTTAGCTACAACGTTAATATTGCCAGCCCTACCTGTTCCTGAAGATTGAACGTTAACAACTGCACTATCCCGAAGAATCAATTGATTAGCATTCAAATTCAACGAGCCTGCATTTCCGCTAGCAGTGGAATTGACAGCATTAAACGCCCTACCAACCGAGGCCTCAATTCCACTCCTCAACCCACTGTTACTCCCAATACCTTGCACTTGTAAGCGATCGGCATTAATTGTAATATCTCCTGCATCTGCTATACCCAAAGAAGCCGCAGAAATAACCCCCCCATTCTGCACAGTTA
The DNA here is from genome assembly GCF_036705145.1 of Microcoleus sp. B5-D4. Lineage (NCBI taxonomy): Bacteria > Bacillati > Cyanobacteriota > Cyanophyceae > Oscillatoriales > Microcoleaceae > Microcoleus > Microcoleus sp. B5-D4. The sequence continues at coordinate 10,256 of NZ_JAUBTV010000011.1, forward strand.
GTTTAGGTGTTGAGATGCGGATATCTCCACCTCTACCAGAACTTGCAGTTTGAGTAACAAAAGAACTTGCAACATAGCCCGCATTCCCCAAAAATCTTGACTCGCCGCTCACCTCTATAGACTCGGAGGCTCTCACAGTTAAATTTCCTCCCGTCCCCCCACTTGTAGAAAACACAACTTCGCCAAAAATAGCACCAGTCGTTAAACTAATTGTGGCTCCATTAGAAACACTCAGCCGCTTAGTGTCGATGCTAATATCTCCACCTTTTCCATTCCCATCAAAAGTATTCGTGCCGAGCCGAGTTTGCCCTAGACCTCCAGGAAGACTACCCGATAATTCCACAGATTCACTCGCTTTAATCGCGATATTCCCCGATGCTCCATCACTAAGGCTGAAGCTGGCAAACGCACCGCCATCGCGCAGTATTAACCGTTGCGCTTCAACAGAGATGTTTCCGCCTTGACCAGTGCTTTCGTTCGTTGTTCCGTTATAGAGCGTTGAACTGACGAGTTCGACGGTGTTGGCGCGGATAGCCAGATTTCCACCATTCCCGGCACCAAAGGTGGGGGCACCGCCCACTACCCCATTGCTCATCAACAGCCGTCCGGCTTCAATGTTAATATCTCCGGCGGCTCCACTGCCAATAGTGCTAGTAAACAGAACGATTTGCGAAATAAATGGGTTGCCTGTTCCAGATGTCTGAAAATTTTCTGTAAGCTGCTGATAGCCCTCAATTCCCAACCCGATCATTTCTACTGAGTCAGTAGCGCGGATGTTGATATCGCTTCCTCTCCCCTCTCCCAGTGTGGATGCGAAAATTTGCGATCCCCCCTCTACTCGCAAGTTTTGGGAATTGATGTCAATGCCTCTACCATCAATATTTCCGAGTGTCAGTCCATAAATCCCTGAACCGTTAAGATTAATATTTCCACCTCGAATATCGACTTTCCCACCTCCTAATCCGCTAGTATTTATAAATGCACCGTTCATTTCAATATTGCCGAAGTTCTGAATATTGCCATAGTTTAAATTCAGACCTAAAGCTGTTGGTTCAAATTGCACTAAACCTGGACTCTTGACGCTACCTAGAAGAATTTGTCCGGTATAAGCAGTTAGATTTCCTCCTTGCAGTTGAATGTCACCGCCAATTAATGCTAAAGTTTGACCGGGATCTACGGCTAAACCGAGTTTTTCAAAAGCAGGAATTTCTATGGGTAGTGGTGGTAAGGCGGATGTAGGAGCCTTTGTTTGGGAAGAGTTGACAATTGTGCCGGGATTTTCTCTAAACCTTAAACCCACAGGAATATTAATCGCTAACAATGGCACTGCATTAGAATTAGCTGCACTAAATTCAAACCCATTATCAAAGAGAACGCCGCTACCTGTTGAACCAATAAAAGAGCCGCGTAAGTCTAACCGCGCATTGGGGCCAAAGATAATCCCTTTCGGATTAAGTAAAAATAAGTTAGCATTACCTTGAACTCCCAACACACCTAAAATATTGGAAGGGCTGCCACCAGTAACGCGGGTAAAAATATTCGCAATCCCGTTAGGATTGGCAAAATATGCGCCTCGTCCTTCACCAACGTTAAATTGTTGTAAACTGTGAAATAAATTCGCTCCGCGAGTTGCACCGCCTTCTATTCTGTCCGAGGGTAAGTTATTAATCGTGTCCGGAACTGTCCGCGAACTTTCTGTTCCCAAGCTATTATCGGGGATGATTTGGGCGACGCCGGGGAAAGGAAACAGCAGTAAGAACGCAAAAAATAGGGCGCAAGATTGGCGGGGCATCTTTTAATTCCTGTTAATTTAGTATTAGGAAAATAGCGACGGGTTAGCTCAAACCTGAAGAGTACCTATTGAGGTACGCAAACACCCGTCGGTTTCGGATTGCGAAGAGATGCACCATTACTTGAATTATACGCTACCAGCGTTACTTTTCCTTGCTCATCTATTACCCAACCTTGAGCGGGAATAATTTCTGTTGGCCGCATTTCTATGGAAGCTCTTGGGCTTTCTATTTGCTGAGTTCCACCTACCGCTGGTTCCACCCAATCAAACTGGCTAAAATTGCTGCTGAGAACATCATTAGGACTCGGTGGCACTCCTCCTTTCCCAGTAGCGGTAAATGCGCTATCGGCCCCTTGCGTGCAGGGATTTGCCACAATTAACGCAGCCGGATCGACAACATTTTGTGGCAGTTCCACTAAACCTTGAGCAGGATTGACTCCAACAGAACTAAATGTTACCGCCCCTTGCAAAGCCGCGCCGCCACTTTGAGAAATCGCCGCAATATCGCTGCTAGGAATTAGAGAAGTAGGACTTACTTGCAACGCTGCAAATTCGCCGTCACCGATCCCCAACCTGCTTCTGACTTGTTCGCGACTCGTTGCTGTAAAACCGAAGACATTGGGGACATTGATATTCACGCGCCCACCGCCTGCCGATCGCGCATTAGCAGTAATATCGCTATTTTCTCGTGGTAAAGCCACCAAAATATCGCTTTTAATGTTGATATTGCCACCATCAGAAATACCCGCATCGGTGGTAATTTGGCTGTTGCGGCGCAATTGGATGTCTCGCGCTTGCAGGTTAATATTTGCCCCAGTACCCGATACAGTCGTGCCGTCAATCCTCGCTTTGTTGTCAAGAGCGATCGAATTTGCGACAACATTGATATTACCAGCGCGTCCGGTTCCCGTAGCCTGCACCGTCACTATAGCTCCATCTCTGACAATTAATTGATCGGCATTCAGATTCAACGAACCCGCATTTGCCGTAGCATTGGGATTGACAAAATTCAGCGCCCTGCCAGCCGAAGCCTCAATTCTACTGCTGAACTGACCGCTATTCCCACTGCCTTGGACTTCTGTGCGATCGGCATTAATTTTAATATCTCCCGCATCTGCTGCGCTCAAAGAAGCCGCAGAAATAATACCCCCATTTTTTACAGTGAGCATGGGCGTAGAGAGGCGGATATCTCCACCCCTAGCAGAGCTTGTACTTTGAGTACCCAGAGAACTCGGTGCGAAACCCGCATCCCCTAAAACTCCAGACACGCCGCTCACTTCTATCGACTCTGAAGCTCTGATAGTTAAATTTCCTCCAGGTCCCCCACTGGTAGAAAACACGGTTTCGCCAATAATCGAACCCGTAGATAAAGTAATTGAGGCTCCATCAGAAACAGTCAGCCGCTTAGTGTCGATGGTAATATCCCCAGCTTTCCCATTCCCATCGAAAGAGTTGGTGCCGAGGATAGTTTGCGCCGTACTTCCAGGGAGACTCCCCGACAATTCTACAGATTCAGAAGTTTTAATGGCGATATTCCCCGATGCTCCATCACTGCGGCTGATAGTTACGAGATTGGAGCCACCGCGCATGATTAAGCGTTGAGCCTCAACAGTTATGCTGCCGCCAGAGCCGATACTTCCGCGATTTGTTCCGCTGCTGAGCGCAGAACTGACGAGTTCGACGGTGTTAGCACGGATATTCAGATTTCCGGCATTTCCAGGACTAAAAGTGACTGTACCGCCCAGTACCCCATCGCGCAGCAGCAGCCGTCCAGTGTCAATGTTAATCTCTCCGGCGGCTCCACTGCCAGCAGTACCAGCACTCAGAACTATTTGCGGGTCAAAAGGGTTGAACGTTCCAGAGGGTAGATATTGGCTATAAAACCGCTGATAGCCTTCAATTCCCAGCCCGCTCATTTCTACTGAGTCAGTAGCGTGGATATTTAAATTGTTCCCCTTCCCATCTCCCAATGTGGCGGTGAGAATTTGCGACCCTTTATCTACTCGCAAGTTTTGGGCATTAATATCAATACTTCTGCCATCAATATTTCCCAATGTTAGGCTATAAATTCCCGAACTACTGACGGTGACATTTCCACCTGTGATGTCAATTTTCCCGCCTCCTAATCCGCTGGTGTTTATAAATGCACCGTTCATTTCTATATTGCCGAAGTTCTGAATATTGCCATAGTTTAAATTCAGACCTAAAGCAGTTGGTTCAAATTGCACTAAACCAGGACTCTTCACACTTCCCAGTAATATTTGTCCGGTATAAGCTGTTAAATTTCCACCTGGGAGTTGAATGTCTCCGCCAATTAATGCTAAAGTTTGGCCGGGGTCTACTGCTAAACCAAGTTTGTTAGAAACAGGAATTTCTACGGGCAAGGGCGGTAAGGTTGGTGTGGGGCCGATTGCTTGGGAAGAGTTAACAATTGTGCCGGGATTTTCTCTAAATCTTAAACCCACAGGAATATTAATCGCTAACAATGGCACTGCATTAGAATTAGCTGCACTAAATTCAAACCCATTATCAAAGAGAACGCCGCTACCAGTAGATCCAATAAATGAGCCGCGCAAATCTAACCGAGCATTGGGGCCAAAGACAATTCCTTTGGGGTTAATTAAAAACAAGTTACTGTTTCCCAAAACTCCCAGAGTTCCTAAAATATTAGAAGGGTTGCCACCAGTAACGCGGGTAAAAATATTCGCAATTCCGCTGGGATTGGCAAAATAGGCTCCCCGCCCTTCACGGATGTTAAATTCACGCAAGCTGTGAAATAGGTTAACGCCGCGAGTTGCACCGCCTTCTATTCTGTCCGAGGGTAAGTTGTTGATAGTATCGGTCACTGTCCGCGAACTTTCTGCACCCAAGCTGCTGTCTGGGATAATTTGAGCGACGGCGGGGAAAGGACACAGGAGTAAGAATGCAAAAAATAGGGCCCAAGATTGGCAGCGCATCTTTTAAGTCTGATTAATTTAGTATTAGGAAAATAGCAAGGGGTTAGCTAAAAGCTGAAGAGTACCTATTGAGGTACGCAAACACCCGTCGGTTTCGGACTGCGAAGAGATGCAACACCACCAGCATTATAGGCTACCAGCGTCACTTGTCCTCGATCGTCCATTACCCAACCTTGAGCGGGAATAATTTCTGTTGGTCGAATTTCTAGGGATGTTCTTTGACCTTCTACTTGCTGACTTCCACCTACCGCTGGTTCCACCCACGGAAACGGTTCTCCTGCGCTGCTGAGAACTTCATTAGGACTCGGTGGCAATCCCCCCCGCCCCGTCACAGTAAACTCGTTCTCGGCCCCTTCGATGCAGGGATTTGCAGCAATTAACGCAGCCGGATTGACCACATTTTGCGGCAGTTCCACTAAACCTTGAGCGGGATTCACTCCAACAGAACTAAATGTTACCGCCCCTTGCAAAGCCGCGCCGCCACTTTGGGAAATCGCGGCGATGTCGCTGCTAGGAATTAGAGAAGTAGGACTTACTTGCAACGCTGCAAATTCGCCGTCACTGAGCCCCAACCTGCTTCTGACTTGTTCGCGACTCGCTGCTGTAAAACCGAAGACATTGGGGACATTGATATTGACGCGGCCGCCGCCTGCAGTGCCGGCGTTGGCTGTAATGTCGCTGTTTTCTTGCGGGAGGGCGACAAGAATGTCGCTGTTGATGTTGATATTGCCACCGTCCGAAGTGCCTGCATCGGTGGTAATTCGGCTGTTGCGGCGCAATTGGATGTCTCGCGCTTGCAGGTTAATATTTGCCCCAGTACCCGATATAGTCGTGCCGTCAATCCTCGCTTTGTTGTCAAGGTTGATCGAATTTGCGACAATATTGATATTACCAGCGCGTCCGGTTCCCGTAGCCTGCACTGTCACTGTAGCTCCATCTCGGACAATTAGTCGATCGGCATTCAGATTCAACGAACCGGCATTTGCCGTAGCATTGGGATTAGTACCGAATGTCTTGCCCACCGAAGCATCAATTGTACTGACAAACAAACCATTATTTCCGCTGCCGCTGACTGAAATGCGATCGGCATTAACAGTAATATTCCCCACATCTCCATATCCCAAAGAGCTCGTAGAAACTATCCCCCCATCCCGCACAGTCAGGCTTGGCGTATCAATCCGAATATCCCCACCCCGACTAGAGCTCAAAGTTCCAGAAGTCAGCGCGCTAGCATTCTGAATTCCGCTGGTCAAAACTTGGGAAATACCTGAAATTTCTACTGACTCAGTAGCCCTAACAGTTAAATTTCCCGCCGGCCCCCCCTCCTGAGAAAACAAAAACCTGCCAACTAAAACACCCGTTCCTAAAGTAAAAGCAGAACCTCCCGAAAGAGTCAACCGCTTCGTATCAACGTTAATATTCCCCGCCCTTCCGTTAGAACCGATACTCAGCGTGCTGATGCCAGTTGACACAACAGTTTTCGGGCCGGTGTTAGACAATTCTACCGATTCAGCAGCTTTAATGTTGATATTCCCCGACGGGCCGCTGCTGTAACTTGTAGTACCCAGAAGAGAACCGTCGCGCATAATTAATCGATTGACATCAACACTAATACTTCCTCCCGCACCGGTACTTTCTTTCGCTGTCCCGTTGTTGATTCCAGAACCCACCATCTCAAAAGTATTGGCGCGAATGATTAAGTTTCCTCCCCTTCCAGCACCAAAAGTTATCCCGCTACCTACTACCCCATTGTTGAATAGCAGGCGGCCGGTGTCGATCGTAATATCCCCCCCCGAACCAGCGCCAGCACTAGCATTCAACAGCACAAATAGCGGGTCAAACGGGTCTGTAGTTCCCGATACCAAATATTTAATTGCAACCTGTTGATAGCCCTCAACTCCCAGCCCGCTCATTTCTACTGAATCAGCAGCCCGGAAGTTAATATGGCCTCCTGCACCATCTCCTAGAGTCAGGGTAGAAAATTGCGTTCCGTTTTCCACCCGCAACTTTTGAGCGCTGATATCGATACCTCTACCATCAATATTTCCCAGTGTCAGCGCATAAATTCGCGCACCGCTGAGGGCGACATTTCCACCTTTTAACTCTACTCTGCCACCACCAATTCCGCTGGTGTTAATCAGTGAGCCATCGGATATTTGAATATTGCCAAAGTTCTGAATATTGTCATAATTTAAAGTTAAATTTCCCTTTTCCTCCGCTGTCATTGCAAAATTAACTAAACCGGGACTCGTTGCGCTACCGAGTAAAATTTGTCCGCCGCTGGCGGTTAAATTGCCGCCTTGAAGTTGGATGTCGCCGCCAATCAGTGCTAAAGTTTGACCTGGTTCTACTGCTAAACCAACTCGATCGCTAATCGGGATGGGCACAGCAGAGGCTGGCAGGTTTACCTTTCCTAAAGCCGTCGATTGGTTGACAATTGCACCGGCATTGTCTCTAAATCTTAAACCAACGGGAATATTAACGGTTAACAGCGGGGATGTTTGCGGGTTTGTGCTGCTGAATTCAAAGCCGTTATTAAACACAATACTGTCAGCCGTTGAACCGATAAACGAACCGCGCAAATCTAACCGCGCATTCGGCCCGAATATAATTCCTTTTGGGTTAATTAAAAATAAGTTGCCGTTGCCTAAAACTCCCAGAGTCCCTAAAATATTTGAGGGGTTGCCGCCCGTAACGCGGGTGAAGATGTTGGCAATTCCGCTGGGATTTTCAAAATAAGCTCCCCGCCCTTCACGGATGTTAAATTCGCGCCAACTGTGAAATAGGTTAACACCACGAGTTGCGCCGCCAGTGATTCTATCTGAGGGTAAGTTGTTGATTGTATCGGGAACAGTGCGCGAACTTTCCGGGCCCAGGGTATTATCGGGAATTATTTGGGCGAAGGTTTTCGAGGGAAATAGCAATAAGAAAACAAACAGTAGGCCGGAAGACAGGCGAGACATACCTTAAATCCTGTTATATAAATAATATCGTTTCCGGTTCCATCAGAATTATATATTTGGATTATATCAGTGCGATCGCCCCAGTGCTCGATCGGCTCTCTTTCACCCCTAAAGTGGACTTTTCCCAAATATAATCAAGATAGCTTTTTTTAGTGCGACGGCTGAGGAAATCTGTTTCTGTTTAAATATGTGTGTAGAATATGCGTCCAAATGTTGACTCTCAGAAGATAGAACGATTGATGCAAGTCTTGGGTAGAGAAGCTCAGGGTTCAGGCTGCATTTATTTTACGGGTGGTGCTAGTGCCCTACTGATTGGATGGCGGAGTTCCACAGTTGATATCGATATTCGTCTAGATCCTGAACCCCCAGGCATCTTTCAAGCGATAGCCAAAATCAAACAAGAATTGAACATCAATATCGAACTAGCTTCCCCACAAGATTTCTTGCCCCCACTTCCGGGCTGGCGTGACAGGAGCATCTTCATTGGCAAACACGGTCAAATCTCGTTTTATCACTATGACTTTACAGCCCAAGCGCTCTCCAAACTATCCAGGGGATTTGACCGTGACATTAAAGATGTTCAAGCCATGTATGAAAATAAATTATTTTTCTTAGAAGAACTACGTGAGAGCTTTGAAGCCATTGCACCCGAATTAATACGATTTCCCTCTCTTAATCCTGATGTGCTTAGAAGCAAAGTTGAGAACTTCATCGAACGTTTTGAAAGTAACTCAGAGGAGGAACAGTCATGAGCTTGAATGAGTTGCCGGGAGCGGAGCTAATTCTACCTGGATTGGACGAGCTTCATCATGGTAAGACGAATACAGTTGGGTCATTGTTAGTCGCGATCGCAGCAACGCGCCTAGCCGAAGCGGGCTTAGATGTTCCTAAAGATCGTCTAGCAGCAGAGCCAGAACTGACCCTGTATGCTCTTCTTGAAGATGAACGGGATGATGCTTACCTCTATTACAATGCTTTGCTGAATCGCCTGAATAGCTTTTGCAACGCACTTGAACTTGGTTATATGTATAAGCTATGAGAATGGGATTACGCTATTTCAAAAAACTTTTGCGCGATCGTATTAAAAACAAGATTGACAACCTTGCCAGATCCGCAGCCATAGGCTAAGATTTTGCAAAGGTCGAGAACACGATCGCGATAATTCTAACTATGAACTACCGAAACCACATCACGATCGAACCAAATAAACGCGGTGGTAAGCCTTGTGTACGCGGCTTGCGAATTACGGTTTATGAAGTGCTTGAGTACCTAGCTTCCGAGATGACCGAAGCAGAAATTCAAGGGTGATTTTCCCGATCTGACGCGAGAAGATTTAAAAGCCAGCATAGCTTATGCTGCTGACCGCGAGCGTCGGTTTATGACTGCGACCTTATCCGCATGAAATTACTTTTATAAGTTAGCCGTCAATTTTAATCTTTGGACTATTCATGAAAATCTTAACGAAATCTATTCTCTTCCTTGTGCTATTTACCAATCCGGTGCTAGCTAACGAGCTAAACAAAGCTGAAAAAGTGTTTGCTAACTATCAATCGCTTGAGCGCGCATTTGATCCAGCCGTAGCTGATCTTTACTGCGACACAGCACTGATTCGCAATGTGCGGACTTACCCAGGTGGGAGGCAGCGAACCCTGGAGTTTCCAGCACCGAAATATAAAGACCTAATTCGTGCAGTCATGCCCGTTGCAAAGGCCCGTGGTGACTATAGCACCTACTCTAAAATTGTTTATTCACTTGAAGGCAAGAGTGTACGCATTACTGCTACACGCTACTCTGTTCTGAAAAATTACTCAAGCACAATTTCGCTGCTAGTTGGAAAATGTAACAACGGTCAAACCGGAGTGCTTGAAGAAATTAGCCAGTCGCGGCCTTGACGGCTAACAATTCGTTCAAGCCGACCCCGCAGCGCGGTCGCTTAACTCAGGCGTTATCTGGTAAACACTGCCTGACCTTGGAGATGATTCGGAAGCTCTATCGAGTGTCAAATCAAAGCCCCTAACGCTTTCAATGTCGCTTTTTGAGCATTCGTCAATTCCGCCCGGCCTCGAATATTCATGCCTTCATACAGCCGATCGCCCATCAACGTCCTAATACAACATCCTGTCAGGATATCCCACAGTTTAATCGTGCGATCGAGGCCGCCACTTAATAAAATTTGACCGTCAGCGCTAAAGATGAAAGTGTTGGGCTCTAGCGTTGCGTAGGGTTCGATCGCACTCAACCCAACCTACAATTTAAAACGGAAAATAATTGATTCTAAAGTAGATGCCTTTTTCCTGCAAAGTTCGATCGCCCGATCGAGCATTGATCAAAGGAATACCATAGTCTAAACGCACATTCAACCGATCGCCCATCTGCCAAACTAAGCCCAAACCCGCACCCAGCAGTTTATCCGAGTCAGGATTCGGCTTTTCCTCCGAATGGTTCCACCCTACCCCAAAATCGATAAACGGAGCGACTTGCAACAAACCTTGGACTTCCGGGACACGCCAAACCGGGATTCGCACTTCAGCAGACGCGATCGCACCGCTATCAGTTAACAGCAAATCTTGGCGGTATCCGCGCACGCTTTGAACGCCACCGATCCCAATTTGTTCGAGGGAAAGCAGGGGGCGATCGGCTAACTGAATGTCGGAACGCACTATCAGCAAGGTTTCGGGCGCTAGCAGCCGCACGTATTGCGCTTGTCCGCGCCACGCCAGAAAGTGGCTGTCGGGCCCGCTATCGTTCGCAGTCGCGCCCAAAAAATTAGTGCCGAGGGAAAACTGCGATCGCGCCGCGAACACTTGGCTGGAACTCCGCTGCACGTATTCCTGAAAAAAGCGCACAGCCGAAACCCGGGTTTCGCCGCGCTCATTTGCTCCCGCCGAAAGCGCAAATCGTTTCCCTGACAGGAATGTATCGCTTTCTTGCCGCGAAAAACTCAGTCCCAAAGCCAAAGTGCGATCGGGCTTTTCGACAATCGGCTGACGGTAAGTTAACTCGTAAGTGCGCGATTTCCCCTCGATTTGGGCAGCATCAAACGGTTCCTCGATGATATTGGTGCTAGCAGCACTCGCAGCGAACCCAATCGTGCCGTTGCGCGCGTTGACGGGGACTGTGTAGCTGCCGTTGAATTCATTGCTGCCGTCGGTGTTAGCATAAGATACCTCTAATCCGTCGCCCAAACCGAGCAAATTTGCTTGATTGATGCGGATACCGCGCCGAAAACTGCCGACGCTGGGCGATCGATTGTTGTCTGCGAACACTTCAGCGCTAAAGCTGTCTGCTTCTTTTACGCGCACTTCTAAGCGGCTGTTTTCCGGGCGGCTTCCGGCTTGCAATTCGGCGGAAATATTGCCAATTAAGGGGTCGAGTTGCAGCATTTGCAAGGCTTCCAGCAGGCTATCGCGATTCAGGGGGCGTCTGGTAGCCCGTTCTAGGCGCGATCGCACGTAATTTGAATTTAAGCGTCTGTTTCCAGTAATCACAATTTCATCTAATCCGCCTTCTACAATCCGAATTTTCACCACACCTCCTTCTCTCGGAAAGGTTTGGTTGGCGGGAATTACAGCGCCGGAATTGATGTATCCTGCCGCTACATATTTTTGAGTGACGGCTGCTTCGGCTGCGATCAGTTCGGCAAAGGTGATTTCGCGACCGGCAAACTGTTGCGTAACTTCTGCGAGTTCGCGATCGCTAAAAGCTGTGTTGCCCTCAAATTCAAAGCGATCGACCTTAATTGTACCCAGAATGCCTGGTCTAATTTCGCTTTCAACTGGTGTTGGCTGGGTGGGTTGGAGGGGAGACGGCGCAGGGGGTTGCGGCGGCTCAGGAGGTGGTAATTCTGGTTCTCGCGGCAAAATTGGGTTGGGCAGTTGGGCTAGTTGCGAGGTTCGATCGATACCCAAATCAATTTTTTGTGGGTCAATATTTTCTTCTAGTTTTTGATCGGAGTTAAAAAGCTCGGTTTCTTGAGTTTTTGTGCTGAAAGTGCGATCGGCTGAATTTGCCGCTTCCGACTCTAAGTCGGGGATTTCCGCAAATGGGGATAAGGGTAGAGTTGTCGCCAAAGCCGATCGTTCTGACTCTGTGGGTAACTGCGTTTGCTCGTCTTTTATCGGCAAGTCTTCGCGTTTGTCAAGATTAGTATCGGGAAGGAAAGCTCGATCGCCTCCGCTGCTAACTGCGGCCAAATCCTCAACATTTGAGGCCAAAATTTCAACTGTGCTAGCGGATGTTTTGGCTGGTTTTCCCAACAAAACTAACCCAAAAATACCAGCGAATAAAAATAGTTTTTGCGATCGACAAGCCATAGAATCTAATTATCTCGAATAATTGGGTGAAAATATTTTCCGCAATAGAGCACCCTCAAGTAAAAATCAATCTTAACAGCAAAAAAAGGAAACAGCCGTCCCAGCCAACAGTTTCGGCGACGGCTACAAACCAAAAGGTCGATCGACGGCTGTTCATTTCCCAAGACTTACGCACCAACTGGCTTATTATCCGAAAAAATATCGTGTAAGTCGATCGTAAACAGTAAAAAAAAGCCGATATTTTGGGTTGCAAAACCTACGCTTTCATGCTAAGGTCGCAACCAGAACAGTCCTGCACGCCACGGTAAACCAGAAACCGGGTTGTGTCCGAAAAGACGCGCTACAACTGGGAGCTGGCACCATTCTCAATAATTTTTTTATGAAGAGGCAAGATGCCTGTTCCACAAGAGATAAATTTTCTTGTGGAACAGGCATCTTGCCTGTTCTTAATAATAGTGCAAGATGTGAGTTACAACCCGCAAAGCCACTAAAAAACCCGGTTTCTTTGATTTTGGTGCATCATACCAAATCCGACTTTAATACCAGGGCTGTTTCATTCTCAAGAAAACGATGATTTTGTAGGGGGTAGTGCTACCCCTACTCCCCGTGCCTACCCTCCTCATCCACCCACGATTTTGTATCTGTTTCAGGAATTGGGGCAGCCACGGGGGGCGGCCCCTACAAGAGAATGAAACAGCCCTGCTTTAATACCCCTTTTATTATTGAGTCCGCGTCTACCCACTTCCTGTGCGTAGACGCCGTTTCAAGCGCCAAGCCTGATCAAGGGGATTTGTAACTTTGAATTATGCAGAGCGGCCCGCACCAGCCGCAGCACCCATTTGAGCCCCGTCAGTCAATCCCACCAACTTAGCACTCAACTCCCACATCCGCTCGCCTTTTTCATCATCGCGGGCCTGGGGAGAAACCTTTTGCACAAAAGACTTACCATCTTTTTTCTGGCGGTTCCCCCAACTCCAATAAGCCCCAGATTGCTTGTATTCGGGATCAGCAACCACCATCGCCAGCCTTTCCCCCGCCAACTCCTGCGACACGTAACCCCCGGTGATATTCTTCTGAAACAGCGGGAACAGCTTCTGAAATAGGGGATAGTGATTGCGGAACAGCGGCGTATCCGCGACGCATCCCGGATACAGCGAAGTGAAAGTAATCCCCGTGGATTCGTGAAAGCGGCGGTGCAATTCCCGCATCGTCAGCACGTTGCAAACTTTGCTATCTTTGTAAGCCTTGACCGGTTCAAACTTCTTGCCATCAACCATCGAAATCGGGTCTTTGAAACCCGCTTCAAAACCCTCAAACTTGCCTAAATCCGGGCGCGGCGGAATCTTCCCGCCCAACTCGTCTGGATTGTGAGTCACGGTTCCCAAAATCACGATTCTCGCATCGGAATAATAGGAAGGCTTCATATTTTCCATCATCAGGTTGCACAGCAGGAAATGACCCAAGTGATTGGTAGTCATCGTCAACTCATAACCCTCCGGGCTCCGCAGCGGTTCCTTAATCAAAGGCATATAAATGGCCGCGTTGCACACCAAAGCGTCCAGAGGCCTGCCGCTGGCCTTAAATGCGCGAGCAAACCGGCGCACGCTCTCCAAATCGCCCAAGTCAATCTCCATGATGGAGAAACTGCCTTCAGGTATACCCAACTCGCGGGCGGCGTCTCCGGCTTTTCGCACGTCCCGACAGGCCATGACTACGTGCCATCCCTTGTCTGCGAGAGCTTTCGCGCCGTACAAACCGACGCCGGAGGAAGCGCCGGTGATGATAACCGTTGATTTGTGATTTTGTGCCATCTTGTTAAAAGCGCTTCCGCTATTGATTATTTTCAGGCACTCAAACCCTGAGCTAGCAGCTTGGATGTTTTAAAGTACCCTATGGTTATTAGGATATGGGGAAACGTTCTCGATCTCAACCGGCGATGACAATTAAATATCGCTTCAACTCCCACTCCTACTTTGGTGAATTAACCATAAATCCTGTTGGGGCGAGTTGACCATTATCTATGATTGACATACTCGGTATTGATAAACCCGCCCCAACCAACTCAATTAAGAAATAGCCGCCGATTCCTGATATCTAGGGAAATCGATATAACCTTCAGGCTCAAAAGAATACCAGACGCCGACTTCAGCAGGCGGATTGAGCGGCCAACCATTAGTAAAACGCTCTACCAAGTCAGGATTGCTGATAAAATCTCGACCAAAAGCAATTAAATCCGCAACTTTGCTGCTCAGGGCCGTTTCAGCCTGTTCTTGAGTATATCCGCAGTTGCCGACGAGCGGCCCTGCAAACACATCGCGAAACTCTCCTATCATCATCGGTGTTCCCAATTCATGAAAGCCAAAAGCTAGACCGTCCACCAAGTGAAGGTAAGCTAAATCATAGGCATTTAACTGCTTCGCGAAATACAGAAAATCTTCGCGGTAACTGGGAGAACCCATGTCATTGAAAACACCGTTGGGAGAAAGTCTAACTCCCACTTTGTTTGCCGGAAATACTGTGATAATCGCCTCTACAATTTCCTTAAGAAAACGGTAGCGATTTTCAACTGTGCCGCCATAGGAATCAGTGCGGTGATTGGTTTTTGTTTGGAGGAACGTGTCAATGAGATAGCCGTTTGCCGCGTGAATTTCTACACCGTCAAAACCTGCCATTTTAGCTCGTTCTGCCGCCTTGCGATAATCTTCTACAACCAGGGAGATTTCATCGGTTTCTAGAGCGCGGGGAGTTTCGTAGGGTTGTTTGCCTAGAGGGGTATGAATGCCTTCTCCGTTTATTTTGATGGCAGAGGCTGCAACTGGCAATTGATTGTTTTGATGAAAACTGCTGTGGGAAGCTCGTCCGCAGTGCCAAAGCTGCATGAAAATCGGCGTTTCGTGGGCATGAACCGCAGTCACAACTTGTTTCCAAGCTTCGCCTTGTTCGTCTGAATAAATACCGGGTGTATTGAGCCAACCATTAGCTTGAGTAGAAACCACTGTGGCTTCTGTAATGATTAAACCAGCGGAGGCTCGCTGAGTGTAATACTCTGCCATCAAGGCGTTGGGCATCCGCGCTTCACCGGCTCTGGCTCTCGTCATGGGTGCCATGAGTACCCGGTTTTTTAAGGGTAAATCTCCGATTTTGAAGGGGCTTAGTAGGAGTGGAGAAGTTGTTTGAGTGGTCATAATTTTGAGGTTTTCTCAACAGAAGAGTCTGGGAAATCACATTTAGCAACGGCCGGTGTTATGCTCCCAGGCGCAAGACATCCAAGGGTCGCCAAAATGTAAGCAATCAAACTCATCAAGCTGTTTACGATTTTGACTTTTTAGCCAAGACTCTTCTTTGTTCAATTTTGTTAAACTCTGGAGAGTATGGCGGTAAATATAATAGTCTACACCCTGCTGTTTGAATCAATTCCTGAATCGGAGCACTTTTATCAAATGTGAGATTATCGATGAGCACCACCTCTGCTGTGAGTGTTGGAAGTAAATTTGTTTCCGGCGAAGAAGGAGTCAGGAGTCAGGAGTCAGGAGTCAGGAGAAGAATACCCTCTTTCCTCCTGTCTCCTCCTCTGCTGAATACTGCTGAATACTTCCGAAAGTTTCAATCCCTGGTAGGGTTTTAGGTTGTTTTCGGCTGGAGGGCGTCGCGCCTAGCATTTAGTGCTTTAGGATTGGGCGGTTTCAATCCCTGGTAGGGTTTTAGGTTGTTTTCGGCTAGCTTCTAGGTATATTCCTAATTCATCATCTGGGTCGTTTCAATCCCTGGTAGGGTTTTAGGTTGTTTTCGGCGCTGGAATCTCCATCTTTTCCCCAGTTTTGGGGTTCCGTTTCAATCCCTGGTAGGGTTTTAGGTTGTTTTCGGCAAAGATGCTATCATGGGTTTATTAAAAATACTTGTTTCAATCCCTGGTAGGGTTTTAGGTTGTTTTCGGCAGAAATTCAATAGTTACTAAAGGAGGGGGCTATGTTTCAATCCCTGGTAGGGTTTTAGGTTGTTTTCGGCGTATTGATGAGGCAAGCTATGTTTTTATTCAAAGTTTCAATCCCTGGTAGGGTTTTAGGTTGTTTTCGGCGCACAGCCTATAACAGACACCACGCCAAGATTAGAGCGGTTTCAATCCCTGGTAGGGTTTTAGGTTGTTTTCGGCCAAACACGTCTTTATCGCCTGAAAATCTTTCTACGTTTCAATCCCTGGTAGGGTTTTAGGTTGTTTTCGGCGAACGCGACCTGGAAGAAATTATTGCCGAAGCCGAGTTTCAATCCCTGGTAGGGTTTTAGGTTGTTTTCGGCTCATCTGCTTTGGCGGTGGTCGATCATGTCGCCACATTAGAGTTTCAATCCCTGGTAGGGTTTTAGGTTGTTTTCGGCTTATAACACTAAAACATCATGAATATAGCATTAAGTTTCAATCCCTGGTAGGGTTTTAGGTTGTTTTCGGCTCGACACAGCGGCGAATCCCGAAACACACCCACCAAACGGTTTCAATCCCTGGTAGGGTTTTAGGTTGTTTTCGGCTTGACCCTGATGCAATTTCTAGAGTTGCAGATTTACTCAGTTTCAATCCCTGGTAGGGTTTTAGGTTGTTTTCGGCTCTCGCTTCCCCTGATGCTGATGTGGAAGAAGGTTTCAATCCCTGGTAGGGTTTTAGGTTGTTTTCGGCGTAATCCCTTCCTCTCTCAAGCTTTGGGCTGCTACTAGGTTTCAATCCCTGGTAGGGTTTTAGGTTGTTTTCGGCCCAAATAGAGGAGCTAAAGATTAAGCAATGAGAGGTTTCAATCCCTGGTAGGGTTTTAGGTTGTTTTCGGCTACCGTCGGCGGCGAGATAGTTTTGCAGCGGGTAAATCTGTTTCAATCCCTGGTAGGGTTTTAGGTTGTTTTCGGCTCCATACCTAGCTCAGAGGGCGGTACGGATACTCGGTTTCAATCCCTGGTAGGGTTTTAGGTTGTTTTCGGCGTGATACGCGATCGTCATCGTCGGCAAACTTGGAGTTTCAATCCCTGGTAGGGTTTTAGGTTGTTTTCGGCATAATCGTGACTCACACCCGCACTCTAGCAGGTTTGGGAGTTTCAATCCCTGGTAGGGTTTTAGGTTGTTTTCGGCCCAAATATGAATTCAGATCCATTTCTCCGTTCAAGGTTTCAATCCCTGGTAGGGTTTTAGGTTGTTTTCGGCGCTAATAAGAAATAATCAGCGGTTTCTATTAGCTGTTTCAATCCCTGGTAGGGTTTTAGGTTGTTTTCGGCTCGGCAACTTACTCACGCAATACTTCATTTTTTAAGTTTCAATCCCTGGTAGGGTTTTAGGTTGTTTTCGGCGAATGAAATCTTGGATAGATACCGATTCTGGTAAAGTTTCAATCCCTGGTAGGGTTTTAGGTTGTTTTCGGCCAGACATTCTGCAAGCTGTGCAACAGCGCTGCGAAAGTTTCAATCCCTGGTAGGGTTTTAGGTTGTTTTCGGCTCCACGAGGAAAAAACAGGAAGCTTTACCGTCTATCCCGTTTCAATCCCTGGTAGGGTTTTAGGTTGTTTTCGGCCCATTAATCTTGATACCCGCGTCCCAGAATACCAAGTTTCAATCCCTGGTAGGGTTTTAGGTTGTTTTCGGCTCAATTTTTCGATTTTGTAAGTAACTGGAATCCTTAGTTTCAATCCCTGGTAGGGTTTTAGGTTGTTTTCGGCGGATACATGAATTTACGGAAATATGCACGGGAAGTTTCAATCCCTGGTAGGGTTTTAGGTTGTTTTCGGCTTTGCCGATCGGTCGTCAAGGGCGATCGGCTGCTAGTTTCAATCCCTGGTAGGGTTTTAGGTTGTTTTCGGCCCGCATCGACTGCTTAAAGCAGCTTGCCTACGATTGCGTTTCAATCCCTGGTAGGGTTTTAGGTTGTTTTCGGCTTCGATTGCAACCTCACCAATGATGAGGCCCGCACCTTTGGAGTTTCAATCCCTGGTAGGGTTTTAGGTTGTTTTCGGCCTCTTGACTGTGCTGAACCGTCATCTGAACCCACAGGTTTCAATCCCTGGTAGGGTTTTAGGTTGTTTTCGGCTCAAAAATTGGGAAGATTTGGAGTCACGGCACAAAGGTTTCAATCCCTGGTAGGGTTTTAGGTTGTTTTCGGCAAATCTTCCCGACCTCATAAAAGATCATGTCTTGTTTCAATCCCTGGTAGGGTTTTAGGTTGTTTTCGGCTCAGCAGCAATCTGAATGTCAGCTTTGCGTTCAAATTGTTTCAATCCCTGGTAGGGTTTTAGGTTGTTTTCGGCGCTACAGGAAACTGGGAGATGGGAGCAGAGAAGGAGTTTCAATCCCTGGTAGGGTTTTAGGTTGTTTTCGGCCTGAAACCCGCATTGACCTAACTACTTACCAGTGTAGTTTCAATCCCTGGTAGGGTTTTAGGTTGTTTTCGGCTCTTCATCCTCAGCAGTAGACCAACCAACCTCAAATAGGTTCAGTTTCAATCCCTGGTAGGGTTTTAGGTTGTTTTCGGCTTTTATATTGACCCAATAGAAGCCGAAAAGTACGTTTCAATCCCTGGTAGGGTTTTAGGTTGTTTTCGGCCCATCGGCTACCCCATCAGGTAGCCATTTTTTTGGTTTCAATCCCTGGTAGGGTTTTAGGTTGTTTTCGGCTATAGCGGGTTCTGAGTTTCCCAACTTTGAGCAGCATCGTAGGTTTCAATCCCTGGTAGGGTTTTAGGTTGTTTTCGGCCCAGCGGATGAAGCAATAAAGCGCTGTGGGATATTTTTGTTTCAATCCCTGGTAGGGTTTTAGGTTGTTTTCGGCGGGGCAAAAGGAGAAATCTGCTGGCGATATTGACGTTTCAATCCCTGGTAGGGTTTTAGGTTGTTTTCGGCTTTTTTAGTTTCAATTTCTTGCTTGATATCATCCAATTGTTTCAATCCCTGGTAGGGTTTTAGGTTGTTTTCGGCTTCCACTTCTGCACTCGCGGTGTCACGTTTTTTAAAGTTTCAATCCCTGGTAGGGTTTTAGGTTGTTTTCGGCTTATATAGCTTGATTTATCGTTACTCAGATAGCTCTTTAAGTTTCAATCCCTGGTAGGGTTTTAGGTTGTTTTCGGCTCATTAGATTTATGCGATCGCCTGCAAAGGCGAGGTTTCAATCCCTGGTAGGGTTTTAGGTTGTTTTCGGCCCAACTGCCACCACCTAAAACTTCAATCCTTTCGTTTCAATCCCTGGTAGGGTTTTAGGTTGTTTTCGGCACACATAAATCCCCTGTACTTAAACCTTTATTTGTTTCAATCCCTGGTAGGGTTTTAGGTTGTTTTCGGCGATTCTTCACTGGACTTTCAACGATACGTCAAAAGTTTCAATCCCTGGTAGGGTTTTAGGTTGTTTTCGGCAGGAGCTCGCGATGGCGGACGAATCCGAATCAATTACAAGTTTCAATCCCTGGTAGGGTTTTAGGTTGTTTTCGGCTTGATGGGTCCTGATGTTTCCATCGTGAGATATCAAAGCGTTTCAATCCCTGGTAGGGTTTTAGGTTGTTTTCGGCCCGACAACATTGTCGAACATGCGATCGTACTCGAAGTTTCAATCCCTGGTAGGGTTTTAGGTTGTTTTCGGCAAATCGCCCACAGCATCAGCCGACCGCACAAAAGTTTCAATCCCTGGTAGGGTTTTAGGTTGTTTTCGGCCGGCTGTGTATTAAAATCTTTCAAAGTCTAAGCACCAAAAGTTTCAATCCCTGGTAGGGTTTTAGGTTGTTTTCGGCTGCGAGTAGTTGAGTTGACCCCGCATTGTGCAGAGTTTCAATCCCTGGTAGGGTTTTAGGTTGTTTTCGGCTCTTGCTTTTTTAACTTTAGCAAACAATAGTTGGTTTCAATCCCTGGTAGGGTTTTAGGTTGTTTTCGGCCATTGAATGCTGCTTATAGTGCGATAGCGTTTTTAAGAGTTTCAATCCCTGGTAGGGTTTTAGGTTGTTTTCGGCTCGCAACGAGCTTGATATTCGCAATGAAAAAGGTTTCAATCCCTGGTAGGGTTTTAGGTTGTTTTCGGCCGTCAATTATCAACTCTGGCACTGTGACAGTTTTAGTTTCAATCCCTGGTAGGGTTTTAGGTTGTTTTCGGCTTATGAGCATCTACAATCAGTTTGGCGGGTGCGAGTGTTGGTTTCAATCCCTGGTAGGGTTTTAGGTTGTTTTCGGCTCGTTTCATCATTCATCTGATATCCGATTGCAATATTTTGTTTCAATCCCTGGTAGGGTTTTAGGTTGTTTTCGGCACAAAATCGAACTCGTAGTCCGCAAACAGCGCAATGGGTCGCTCGGGTTTCAATCCCTGGTAGGGTTTTAGGTTGTTTTCGGCAGCCGGAATCCCTCCATTGCAAATTTCTAAGTGGGTTGTTTCAATCCCTGGTAGGGTTTTAGGTTGTTTTCGGCTAAAATTCAAGTATTTAGATCGTCAAAGTAATGTTTCAATCCCTGGTAGGGTTTTAGGTTGTTTTCGGCTATTGTGGCATATTCTGATAGCCATTGCTCAATGTTTCAATCCCTGGTAGGGTTTTAGGTTGTTTTCGGCGCTAACTCTGGAATTGTTGACAAGCTTAAAATAGGTTTCAATCCCTGGTAGGGTTTTAGGTTGTTTTCGGCCTATCATTCCAGCTACTTCATGTGAATAGCATTGTTTCAATCCCTGGTAGGGTTTTAGGTTGTTTTCGGCTATTAAAGTTCCAGGTAATTGTTTCTGACTCAGAAGCCGTTTCAATCCCTGGTAGGGTTTTAGGTTGTTTTCGGCTAAGATAGCTCGTTCCTCAAACTCGGAGAGGATGAGGTTTCAATCCCTGGTAGGGTTTTAGGTTGTTTTCGGCATGCGCCGCGTCGCGGGGTATTATACGCCAGAGGAATTGAGTTTCAATCCCTGGTAGGGTTTTAGGTTGTTTTCGGCACCAGCAGCTATAGAGTTGTGTAGTTTTTCCGAAGTTTCAATCCCTGGTAGGGTTTTAGGTTGTTTTCGGCGGATTGCAGAATACTCGCAATTGCCGATAGTAACGTTTCAATCCCTGGTAGGGTTTTAGGTTGTTTTCGGCGCAGAGCTCCTACAAGAGGCGCTTTAGGTGGAAGTTTCAATCCCTGGTAGGGTTTTAGGTTGTTTTCGGCGCAAGGCTTTTGGAGCGAGGGTTTTAGGTGTCGCGTTTCAATCCCTGGTAGGGTTTTAGGTTGTTTTCGGCTACCGCGTGGTGTATGCACTGCTGACAAGTTTTTATCGTTTCAATCCCTGGTAGGGTTTTAGGTTGTTTTCGGCTTTGGGTATTTTCATTGTGTTCTGATTCGAGTTTTTCGTTTCAATCCCTGGTAGGGTTTTAGGTTGTTTTCGGCTTAACACTCTGTACTGACTGATTCTAGCAGTCTTGAGTGTTTCAATCCCTGGTAGGGTTTTAGGTTGTTTTCGGCCTATCAGAGAAGCGCGTCCTAGTGAAATACATCTCAAACGTTTCAATCCCTGGTAGGGTTTTAGGTTGTTTTCGGCGTTTATCTTTTCAAAGGAAATCCAGTTGTTTATGTTTCAATCCCTGGTAGGGTTTTAGGTTGTTTTCGGCGGCAATAAGGGCTTCTACCAGTAGGGTTATCAAGTGTTTCAATCCCTGGTAGGGTTTTAGGTTGTTTTCGGCATCAAGTACAAAGACAAAAGAATCGAAATCATTTTGTTTCAATCCCTGGTAGGGTTTTAGGTTGTTTTCGGCTCACACTCAACTTTGTGTGGTACAGCCAAAGCACGGCCGCTACGTTTCAATCCCTGGTAGGGTTTTAGGTTGTTTTCGGCCCGATTTGATGACCATGGCGAACTGGCTAACGGATCATGGTTTCAATCCCTGGTAGGGTTTTAGGTTGTTTTCGGCGGAATTCATCCGTTGCAGAAGCATTTTATTAAATTTTGGTTTCAATCCCTGGTAGGGTTTTAGGTTGTTTTCGGCTTCTGCTCCTCAACAAAATAGAGCTGGTTTAAAGTTTCAATCCCTGGTAGGGTTTTAGGTTGTTTTCGGCGCAAACCAATAATATCGCGCAATTCTCTAAATAGTTTCAATCCCTGGTAGGGTTTTAGGTTGTTTTCGGCTTCCCTATTGTATTAGCTGATTTTATTTCAAGGTACCGCCGAGTTTCAATCCCTGGTAGGGTTTTAGGTTGTTTTCGGCTCTTTAAAGGCTTCTGGGCTCCTCGGTCTGACGATTGAGCAAGGTTTCAATCCCTGGTAGGGTTTTAGGTTGTTTTCGGCATGAGAGGTTTTTTGAGATTAATATCGTAAGCTATGTTTCAATCCCTGGTAGGGTTTTAGGTTGTTTTCGGCGATTGATGGGATAGCACCTGATATGCCTAAAGAAAGTTTCAATCCCTGGTAGGGTTTTAGGTTGTTTTCGGCCGCCCGTTCCAGAAGCCTTGCTGTATTTGGTTTTCAAGGTGCAGTTCCGTGAATCTCAAACAAAAGTACCATTCCAGCCTGCGGCTTGTCAATACCCAAATTTCCATACTCCCTCCAAAAGCTTATCCTGTAAAGCTTACAGACTTTCCGTGAAGGTTTTTTTTAGACTGGGGGCATCAAACTCTTGCTGGACATGTGTTTGAGCCGAAAAATTTGATACCCCGATTTTAACACCTACCCATTCACGGAAACTAAGCAAAAAATATTGTGCGATCTGCAGGCACTACCCCACCAATACGTTCGATCTTACCCTGACAGCAAGCGCACAGCGGGAAAAACAAAATACTGTCTTCGTTGGGTTTGATGAGTTTGTTCAGGCGCGATCGCAACTTTGCATACTGAGTCTCGCTCAAATCAGCACACTCAAACACACTGTACTGCATCCACTGCCCGTAAGACTTGAGCATTTTGTGAATCTTTGTCCGGCGCTTGTCTTCCGAAATATCGTAAGAAATCAGAATGTGCATATCTAGTACAAAACTAAAGGTGGATATTTGTCAATTTCGCCCATCAAATATTTCGCCAACAGCCGCCCTTGAATTTCAAAAGCTTCTTGATAGGTACACTTGCGTTTCAAAACAGGATGCTTAAACTCAGACTGCTTTTTCTTTTCATACAACTTCAGAAACTCTTTCCGTGCCGTTTCCGACAGTCGCACCACATTACTCAGCGGTTCCACAGTAAAATCATTCGGCGTCAGAATCCGGCGGTTAATCGCATTCAAAATGATACTGTCTGCTACCAAAGGGCGGAACTCTTCCATCAAATCAAATGCTAAACCCACGCGGCCGTAGCGCTGCATATGAAGGTATCCTAAATAAGGGTCAAATCCCACAATATTAATCGCACTTTGCACGTCGTGACGCAGCAGCGTGTAAGCAAAATTCATCAAAGAATTCACCGGATCGGTAGCAGGGCGGTGTCGCGGTTGAAACACAAAGCCTTCCGCGCGAATTAATTGGTTAAAAACTCCGAAATACGCGGCACTACCAGCCCCCTCGTGCCCGCGCAAAGAGTCAATATTGTCAGTTTTGTCAAGTTTGGCGATCGCATTGGAAATCTGCATAATTGCCGATGCTAAATTTAGTTCGGAATGTTCCCGCTGAGTTTGAGATAAACTGCTGCGATAATTCTTCAATTTTCCGCGAATAAAACCCCGGACAACATGAATAGCTTGGGAAGTTTCCCCCGCCGCTTTCCACTGAGCATTGCGAACGAAAATGTTTTTACTTAATTCCGGTTCTAGCTTACCCAAATAGTGACCAGTATCGGTGATAAAAGTCAGAGGAATTTTCCGTTGTAGCAATTCTGCGATCGCCGCCGGAGAAATAGTCGCCCGTCCCAAAATCACCACTCCATCTAAATGAATCAAAGGCACATCCTGTAAGATTTGATTTTTTGCCTTGACATTGAGGCGTTCATCTGTTTTCCCAATAAACACATCATCTTGATTGATATACAGTGTCCCCATGATTGACTCCTAAATTTGTAGTTTGGATTAATTAGCTTCTTGATAGCGCAGGACTTTATCAGCAGCTTGCGGCAAACATTGCTGATAAAGGCTGCAACCTTGACAGCGTTTGGTATAATTAGGTCGAGGCATTGTGCCTGTTTGCAGCAAAAATTGGATAGCGGTGATGGTGGCGATCGCATCCTGTCTCAATTGCTCAGAAATCTCCACTAATTGCCGCTGATGCGATTGCGCGTAATACACATATCCAGTCGCAATAGTTTTCCCCGTCATCTCCTCCAAACAAAGCGCTTGAGCGCAAACTTGCAACTCATCATTATCCCATTCCCCCTTCCGTCCCCGCTTGTATTCCACGGGGTAAATCTTACCATCAGCCGACTCAATCAAATCCGATTTACCAATCAGTTTGTAGCGCTCGGATTTCAGCCAAATCGCCCGCACCTGCCAAGTTTCATTGCGGTTAATTTCGCTCATCGTGTGAACGCGATCGTGCAAACTTGTCCCTTCAATGGTATACTGATTATCGGTGAATTCTCCCGCACAAGACATTCGCCAACAGCGGTGAGGACAGTAAGAATACTGGTTGAGAGTTGCGATCGAAATGTAATCAGAATCGTTCATTTTTTTGATGGTTTGTAGGAAATTAGTAATTGGAATTAGCAACAGGCAAGATGCCTGTTCCACAAGAGTTTAGTGTTATTGTGGGGAGTAGGGGTTGGGCATCTTGCCCGCCTTGGAATTCCGGTATCTTGCCCGCCCTCAAAATCTCTTTAACTCTTATTAACAACAATCCGCCTAGTCATTCCCATCCCCATCGGAGTTTTCCTCCCCACCCCGCAGTAAACAGCAAAATCAGCCAAAGCATTAATTTGCTTAATCGCTAAAGGCTCGACATCTCCCAAAATCCGATAACTAACCTCCCCAACCATGCCAACAAAATCGCTTTGATAGTTTGTCAATTTTTCACTGCGGATATTGACAAATGTCGAAAAAAGTGCATCGAAGGAAAGATCGGGAAGTGCGATCGGGCTGTACTTATTCCAGCGACTGAGGAGACTATTAAAAACGCAGTCTCTAGTAGGAATCACTGAATCAAATTTGCCCTGTCGAAAGGTAGTAGGAGTCGCAAAACTGAAGGCAATTAAGCGATTAGTTTCAGAAGCGCGATCGTACAATTGAGAGTAATCGCAAGCATTAGCCCAAGGCTGATCTACTTGGGGCGTTCCGAGAATCTTAGTAATCATCAAATCTGCGGGTCCGAGATGCCACGGCTTCGACGGATTGAGGTTCAGCCAAAGATTAGTTAACTTGCCAAATAAAGTGTCATCAAGCAGAGTAATTCGCCACCAACAGAGGGTGTGTTCTGGAATCGATTCTGTGTGTTCCCATTGGAGGAAATGGTGTTTTTTGAAAGGGCATTTTTTAGTTTGCAAAGGGCTGAGGGTGAAGGATTTTTGGGCGGCGGCATCGTGGAGGCGATCGCCGAGTTTTTTGTCAACCGAACTCACGAGGGTGAGGAAGAGGGCGTGCAGGTGTCTGCCGGTGAGGTATCCGGGGGGAATTGGGGCCAGGGGGAGGATGTTGAGGACTAGGCTGTGTGGCATATTTGGTTAATGGTTGGTGATTGTTGAAAGCGTTGCAGACCACCAGGAAATGATATGATTTGCGATCGATTACCGATAATATTGTAGGGGCGGGTTTACCAACAATATCTGCCAATAATTGACAATCTCAAAAACCCGCCCCGGTCGGGGTATTACGGTCAAGCCAAGGGATATAATATGATAAGATATGGGAACGATCGACCATAATTGAAGATCGGGGCGGGTTTACAGAATCTCTCGTTTTTATTACAGATATTGGTGAACCCGCCCCTACAGGAATTATGGTAAATTGCTCGTTCCCAGGTTCTACCTGGGAACGCATTTCTAGAGGCTCTGCCTCCTATTAATCTGCCCGAAAGCGGTATTCCATACAAGCGGGAATTTTGAGTGGCTCAAACTCGTAATATCGCCCTAGCATTTTGACATTTTGGATGAGGCTAACCGGAGGCATATTAACCACATCGTAGCTAATCACTTGATGGGAAAACATCACATCTAAAGGATTTAGCAGATAGGGAAAATTTAAGTTAGCTTCAGAAGTCGAGCGCTTCACTTCCTTCTGTTCTACGATTTCGACTGCTGCTTTGCTCATCCACTTTCCCAACCGTATCCACTTTGCCAGTTTCAGAGACTTCTCTGAGATTATGAAAAACTCAAATTTGCTTTCCGGCGCAATTTCTTTGGTTCTGCCAAAACTAGGGATATTTTTCTGAGTTTTCTCCATCTCAACGTGATAGTTATTGTTGGCATATTTCCAAGTGTTGAGAGTAGAGGAGTGAGAAATAGATCGCCCCGGAGTAACATAAATCCCCTGTTGGTTGAGCGCCGTTAAATGCGGCTCGTATTTAGGAACTTGTTCGGGACAGAAATAGCGATAGGAATGTTCTTCAGAAACGGTGGTGGAATAGATTTCGCTATCCACCAAACCGAGGGCATAACAAAGCGCGTAATTGTGAATTACCGGCTCAGTTTCGTAAAGTCTCCCTATCTCGCGAGTTGCAAAATAAAGGCTATCGTGCAACTCGATTTGACAGCGGTAAATAAAAGCCATTGTTGTTACTCCGCTGCTGCTGTAGCTCCTGCCTTACCCTTGATATGCTTCTTCGCGTAAGCTTTAGCCTCGTCATCGGCTTTCTTTAAAATTGCTTTGAGCGTTGTCTCATTACTCGTCAGAGCCTTAACTTCTTTGAGAAGAGCATCAAATTCTTCATTGATGAAAGGAATTTTTACAATCGGTTCGTCATCCAACAGAGATTGAATAGCAGTCTTAGCGTGCTCCATCACATCATCTTCATCTAACGGGTCAAGAGATTGCAGAACTTCATCAGGAAACAGGTCGTAGATTGCCTGAGTCCAACGGAGGTTACTCGTGATTTCGCCATCGGCAAAAACAACACCAATCAATTCATTACGCATCGTGCCTGTACGAGTGGTTTGTGCACCGTAGCGACTGGTACGCAGGATGTTATTGAAGACATATAGAAAGCCTGCCTCAGTAGCATCTTTTAGAGTGATAATGCTCGGAAAGAATACCTGTGGTCGGATGTGATCTTGTTGATTAATTCTGGCTGTAGTTGTACCAATTTCTCCATCTAACTTGCCCTTATCTTTGCCTTTTGGTAATTCTTTCATCTCTCCCTTCGCTGCCATTGTGCCATTTTCGTAGGGGGCATTAAGCGTAAAGGTTTCATGAGAATCATCAAAGGGTGTGATTGAGTATGCAGTATCAACCACCACCTTAGATTTTTCCGATCCAGAATCACCAATAGCAAAGCCATAGATAATGCAATCGGGGTTATCCATTGCAAATCGGACGTTGTACTCGCACTCTTGTGCGGTCATAAATCCATAATTGCGAAGCAATTCCCGACCCACTAGGCGTTCCGGGGTAGATTGTTTGCGCTTGAACATCGTCAGACGGCTGATCGGAGCGCGATTCTCGCGTTTTATTCCCGCCCTCACTCTCGCCTTATTAAGTTCTTGGTCTGTTTGAAATAAGGGATAGGATTCGGTGACACGAATAGTCAAGAAATGGATATATTTTCCCATTGGTTTGTAGGGAATTTCATTTTGGAAGCATTTGGTTTGGTCAACATTTTTCAAAAAAGTCATTGTTTGTCTCCAGTTAGGTTTTGTACATTAAGTCGGGTGAGTTGCAAAGCTAGCTAGTTACTCATCATTTTTAGCATCATTATCTTCAAAATCCTTATCACTTGCTAGCTTTTTACTTGCACGATTTTCCTTATCGCTTTCCAGGCGATAAAGGAACTCGCAAGTATCTCGAATGAGGTTGAGTTGACGACCAGCTAAACGAGCGCGATCGCCTGCAAAAGACTTTTCAAACACTTCAATAACAAAGTAATTCGCAAAGTCCATAATTGCCTCGCGTTCCTCATCCCGTTTAGCAATCACCCAACGTCCCTCCGCGGTAGAGTTATGCACTCGCTCCATCAGTTTAAAGATTTTAGCAGCTACAGTTTGGACTAAATTAAATCCTCCCTCCTTATATGCTTTGAGAATTACATCTGCAGCTTCATCAATTGGCTTGAGAATTGCATTTGATTTGGTCGGTTTTCCGGGAGTCGATTTAGCCCGGTAGAACTTGCGATAAAGTTCGGTAAGTTTTTTCGGATGATTCAAGGGTGATGCTGCTTCCACAATTAAGTCCTTCCATTCAGGTTTATAGGTAACGTAGTGGTCAAAACAAGGGTAAAATGAGTGAGCATAAAGCTTAATTTTACTCAAACTTGGTGCATCGAGTTTTTGCTTACGAACCCAATTATTTAAGTAAGCAAAAACATAAAGCGGGCTAGTTTCAAAATCTTTTGCGAGTTCGCTCAGTTTGCCCCAATTGGCATCGTATCCAGATTTTCCCTGCTTAGCATTCACATCTAAATGAATTGCATAAGCAGCAGTCAAAGCATTTAAAGGTGCAGGGTATTTTTTGCCGTTTTCCTCCCATCCTTCTAAGATATAGTCGAGACGAAAGCGATCGCGCTTCGTCAAAACCCGAAAAGCTGGCGGTGCACTGTCTAAAAATACGCTTTCCTCAAACTCAGCACCGTCATTAAATGGCGGGATTGGCGACTCCGAAACCACAGTTTTGACATCCAGAATCATGGGAAATGCAAATGCCAACCAAGCTGGCATAATCCAAGATTCTGTATCAGTTATTTTTTTATCTTTCCCTTTCTTTTCAGGAGGCAAAGCCATAAAATAAAAGGTCAGCGGTTGATTTTCGGGATAAGTAAGCTTGAATGCCTTGTCCTTTTTACCTTCCGCTCTTTCATCCAAATGAAAGACATCTACACTTTGATAGCGGCTCAATTCAAAATTAGCCTGAAGTTCCTTGCTAATAAAGTGATTGCGAACTCCCGTATCGAAGCGAGTTTGGAAAATATTATCGTAAGCCTGATGCAAAAATGCGTTAGTTTCAGGAGTGCA
Source organism: Microcoleus sp. B5-D4 (assembly GCF_036705145.1). NCBI lineage: Bacteria > Bacillati > Cyanobacteriota > Cyanophyceae > Oscillatoriales > Microcoleaceae > Microcoleus > Microcoleus sp. B5-D4. The sequence continues at coordinate 39,240 of NZ_JAUBTV010000011.1, forward strand.
GTAATAAGTGGGATAAAAGTAGAGATAGCGGTATTTCGCATCCTCAAAACGTGCCCCAATTTCCTGAGTTTGACTCATTAAAATCTGTCGCAGCATCATTTCGATCCCAGCAATACTGGAAATATTGCGTTTAGCATTAGAGCCTCCCAGCATTTGCTTGTTAGTATAAACTTGCGGTGTGAATAAAACGGCTGATTCCATTTGTTCGGTAACGGTATAAGCCGAATGAGAAATCGAACAAATTAATTTTTTTCCGCGTCCAGTTTTTTTCGCAGCTTGATAACGATCTAACTCATCTAAGAAAATCTGACCTGAGATTGGCTCTGATTCTGGTGTTTGTAACATCACAACTCGCGTCACCCACAGTCGCAAATCGTCCCAACCATCGGGGATATTGTATTGAGATAAAATTGGCTGAATTAAAGTTGTAATATGTGCAATTAACTCCTCGCCAACTGGACGCACATCCTCAATGCTAGAGTGATGTTCTATATATTTGGCTGCCAAATAGTACCATTCGTAAGGAACACCGCCCGTACTACCTTTGAGTTTGTGTTCCTTGATGCTTTCATTAATTCGCTGAATTTCTCGGATAGTTGGTAGGTGTTCTGAAAGATTCCAGAACTCTGCAACTTGATTAATTAACTTTTCTGGAGTCAAATCAATTATTGGTAGTTTGGGTAATTCTGGATCTTTCTTACGTTCTGCTTCGCGCTTCTTGCGTTCCCCTTCCATTTTTGCAACGCAATCTCCCCAAATTTTTCGGCTTACTGAATCTCCAAATTCAGCAAGTTGATCGATCCGAATATCATCGGTAAATCGGAAGTCATAATCAACTGATAATATTTCCTGTTTTTGAAATTTTATCAGATTGTCGCTACGGTCTTTTGAAACAGGTTTTTTTCCATCCTTCAGAATCCTCAACGTTGCTTTAAGTGCGACTTTCATCAAATCAGGGATGTCGAAAAATAAATTGTAGTAATCGGCATATTTCATGCCTTTACCATCTCGACTAAAACCTGTTTGTCTGTCTTCTAGTTCTTTGGCACAGAGGGATTTGATTTGATTAACAACTCGATCTGGTATACCATCAACTTTAACAGAAGGTGCATTGCACCGCGTCAAATAAATGATGCCTGTTGGTAAATAAAGCAGTGGCTCATAGTAATGAATATCTTCTGAATTTAGTTCAGTATGGGCATCCATCACGGCATTATTGACAATATTAGTGAGGACACCTCGATTTTCAGCAATGCTGTGATAGGAGAGTTTCAGTTGTCTGTCACTGACTTGACCAATCAGATTATTCAAACCCGGTTTGAGAGCGTCTTGAGGATGTTTCACAATCGATGCCAAACGGTCAGCTAGACAAGCTAATCTAGCCAATTCAACCAGTTTATCTCCTTCCAGTTGAGGCTGAAGTCCACTGTGTCTGGAAAAATTCCAGTTGGTATTCCATCGCGTTTGAGCGTTATCGGCAATGCAGAGTAAATCATCAATATACTCGCGATAGGCTTCTGGATCGTTGGGATTTATTAAGCGATGGAGATTGATGTCGTGAATGATGACATCAATAATTTCTCTATGTTCCGGGATTGAAAATTCACGGATTTTATGTTCCTTGTTTTTCTGAAAATCTTTGTATTTCTGTGGCATCTGGGGAAATCTGTCATAATCAAATTTCTCGAAGTCGTGGAGAATGAAAGCAGCAACGAGTAACCGTCTTTCTGGTTCGCGAATCACCCGCTTAACGGTTGTGTTCAACTTTTCTAGGCGCTGTTCGATTAAATTAGCAGGGAACAGTCCATTAAGTAAATGAGTATTGAGGGATTGATCGGAGGCACTTCTCCTGTTCATCACTATGCCTTTTGCTGCGAGTTCCTGTTCTTGTGCTTCGATCCATTTACCGCCTTTAGCAGTAACGCCGATCGCCACTCGCAGCAGATTGGGCAGAACATACTCGGCAAAATCAGCCATGATGGGGTCATTGGGATTTTGAGCCAAGATTGCCGATCGCAAAAGCTTGACGGTAATTAACTCCTGTCGGGGCGGTTCAATATCGCGATCGGTACTTTCAAAACCCAACCCCAAATCATCATCATCGTCTTCTTCTTCCAAATCATCCTCTTCCAAATCATCAAACTGTTCAACATTCAAATTCTGTGGTGCGTCAAAAAGTGATAGTTGTATAAATTCTGACTCGGTTGGTTTATTCTTCTTGGCCATTTTCTACTTCCTCCTAGAATTAAGATATTCAGTGATTTGTTGGATATAGATCGGATATTGATTTAATGCTGCTTGAATACCATTGAATAGCTCTACATAATTTATCTCCAAATATCTGTGAGCTAAAATATTACGGAGTCCTGCTGACAGTGCTAAATCTGTCGCAAGTTCAGGGGTGATAATCCCATATTGTCCAGCCTTGACAAAAGAGTCTTTATTGGAGAGAGGCTGAATATTTTTGTCGCGAGTTAGGATATGCTCGTTGATATCGATCGCAGCTTGAGCAATTAATTCCATAATTCGCTCCGAAATTGTTTTATGGTCAAAACTACTCAAGTAATTTTCTAAACTCATTCCTCGAAACCGCCTTAATTCTAGAAGATAATTACCAATAAACTCCAATCTGCTTAAAACAACTGTAGGCTCAATACTCATACTACATCCCATTTCTTCAAAAACAACTCAATTTTATTCCGAAGCTCCCACTCTGTTTGCTTCAGTTTTGAATCGCTCATCAAAGCCTTTTGTTTGAATTTTTCAAATTCTCCGGGTTCACTTTCATACAAAACCTTGCCATCACGAGCGACAAAATGAGCAATAAGTGAGGAGCATCTGTTTAACTCAACAACATCAATTTCATCACTGTTGATTTCAAAAAATTCACCGAGTTTTTGAGGAACCTCAAACCAAGCAAAAGCACGCTCTCCAATGCAAGCTTTCCGTTTGTCTTCATCATAGAGTGTGGCAAAATCCCAGTCACTTTTAGCATGAGTTTGGCCTGTTGCTCTAGAGCCAAACAAAACTAACATTTTGAGGTAAGGAATTTTATTCGGAAGTTGGGAAGTAAGTATTTCTAAATCTATCAATGCTTGATTTTTCATGGCAATTTAGTCCTTGGTTAGTATCGACAGGATGTTATTCAATAAATCTTGAATTGCAAATAGCATCTCCATCCTGAGAAAAAGGATTTACTTGACATTCCAATTCAGAAATTTTGTCTGTCATATCGCTGTTAATCCTTGTGAGATAAATGTTTTCAGCCTCAGAACACTGAATCTGACTTTGCTGCTCGTAAAGAATTGTTACAAGTTTTTGACATTTGTGTAAGATTGAAGTAAATAGGCGCAGGAATTCGCTCAGGTCTTGTGTTAGACCGCAAAGCAAATGGTGCAGTTGGTCGGGGTCGATCTTCTGGGAGGACATAGGGACATCTCTCTGTCGTAGGGCAACATCTGTCATTCTACTACACCCTATTAAATGAGTGAAGACCATATCAAACTATCTTCTACACTTTCTGCTATACTCCACCTGGGAAAGTAATACTTCTTGACTCTGCTCAAGAGTATAAATACCTATCAGGGATTGAAACTTCACCCATTTCCTAGTGGTGGTTGCCTCCTTTCCCAGCATCGGTTTCGGCACGATGCCAAATCCCTATCAGGGCTTGAGCTTTCAACAAATCCACGTTTCACCCCCTTTACTCTTGATCCGATAAGCGAGAGTATCCAAAAGCAGGGCCGATTGACCGAAGGCCACCGAGTAAGGTGCTCCGGGTTCGTGCCTACCAGACTCGTCAATTGGATAAATTTGAAAGTGCATGGGCAATTGCAGCCGTTTTTTAGCTTCCTGAACCGGATAGCGGATGACGTAACTCACCAAACCACGCAATTTAAGCCGCTTGTTAATTTCATTAATCCAGCGATTTCCCGGCTGCAAAACCTGAATAGCCAACAAAACTTGAACTTTCCAAGTATCTGCAACTTCGCCCAAATCTCCGGGATAGATAAATTTCCAATTGATTCGCTCCTCTCGATAAGTTTGCAATTTCATAAAGGCTAAACAGCGTTCAAATCGTCCTTTAGGGATGGGTTGACCTGTGCGTTCCGCTGTCTCTTGCAGCAGTCGCATATAAGCGGCTTCTGTCATAGGTTCAATTTCCAAATTGCTCAAAATTCCCGGCAAATCGTAGGTCTTAAATCGGTCTGCTTCGTTTCGCTCGGTGAGGTCGTACAAACCACACTGAAGAGAACTAGAACCTCGAAAAGTGCAAGCATCTTCGGCAATGGGATTTCCTGTTTTTTGTTTCGATAACTCCTGCCATTCTATTGTCCATTTCTTGACGCAACCTCTCACCCTTCCCAAACTGGTGTCAAAGACTTGTTCGCAATCTTTCTTAAATGCTTTATGACTTTCTGCAAATTCCCGTTTGATGGTTGGGTGGGCTAATCCTTGGCTGCTGCTGAGCAAAACTGACTGCACCCCTGCCCACCGTTTGTAATAGCCTCGGAAATCATTGATTTTGCGGTAGTTATCGCGGATTTGAGCGTGGAATTTAGGACGATCGTAAATACCATCTGCTACTAGCGGTGCATCCTTGTCTTCAAATAGTCTTGCTACTAAAAAGTTAGGTGTGAGAGCATAAGCTGTAAACTGATTAAATGCTATCTTTTTACCATCTTTTTCGTGACTCTCATGGCGTCCCAGCCGTCCCAACCGCTGAATGAAACTGCCTGCATCGGCAGATTCAAAAATTAAGAAATTTATTTTGAAGTCAACGCCGACATCAATGGTGCTAGTTCCCAAAACTAAGTCTGCTTCGAGCGATCGCTCTTTATCCCCTTTCCCCGTCAAACTGGTGTTTTCCTCAACTCTGAGAGTATGCAAGAATTCCTTAAATCTGGGAGTTAGACGCTTGACGGCTGCAATTGAATTGAGAATAATCGCTCCTTTACTACCCGGATGCTGCCGAAAATAATCTTCGATTAAATTGCGATTTTCCCAAAGCCAAGTTTCGGTAGCTTGATAGGTAGGTTCCAGAGAAATGAAAGTTAAAGAAATTGCTCGCGATACTTGCCGCCATCCCTCTGCTTGTAATTCAATTTTTTGGCTTGCTGTATCTGGAAACCGATATTTGTTCTCTGTCAGCGGATCAAAGATCTTCGGTTGAAAACCAGCTTTCTGTAAAAGGTGAATTAATTGTTCGTCTGGTGTTGCTGACAGAAATAGATACTTTTTGCGGCGGTTGGTGTGCTTAATCAACAGCATCGTGTTGATAATGCTGGCAGTTTGCGGAGCCGTGCAAACGTGAAATTCATCAACAATGAATAACTCGAATCTAGTATCGATCGGACTCCACAGCTTATTCGGACTATCTTTGGGAGTTAAATAAGCGTGGCGGTGGAGGTAGTGAAAAATGTCAGGATTAGTAAGAATTATTTCAGATTGCTGAGTGCGAGTGGCGATCGCTTCCCACTTTTTGATGTTTTCACTTTCGGCGTAAATTTCTAACTCCGGGCCACTCAGTCTCGAAACTCGCAATTCATCAACGAGTTTAAACAACTCAATGTATTGCTTAATTTGGATTTCTTGGTCGCGAGCTAGTTCATTTGTTGGGTACAGTCCAATGACATTGTAATACCCTTGGAGTATTCCTTGGAGAAGTGTTTCTAGATAAGCCGCCAAGCTTTTACCGTCGCCGGTCATCGCGGTATTGATAATGACATCAATATTCGGATCGCGAATTGCCTTTAAAGTTTCGAGTTGATGCCAAGAAAGTGTCCAACCTTCCGGTAATTTGACTTCCTGGGGAATCTCCGCAGCGGGACAGGAATAAACGGATTTGAGGGTAATTTGGTAGTCGGACATATGCTGAAAGTGTGTCCGTAGAAAGTGGATATTCCCCATATTGACACCGACAATAGAGATAATCAACCCTGTACCAAGATAAAGTGTCCGTATATTTATGAGTCGCAAAGGTCAATCGATCACCCTATCGGTTTCTGAACGAGATAAATCCCAGTTGGAAGCCTTGGCCCAAGAATTCGGGAAGACGTGGGGCGATCGCCCGAACATATCGAAACTGATAGAAGCCATCGCCCGCCGCCAACTGACGATCGCCCCCAACCACGACTGGCCCCAAACCCGCATCAAAGCCCTAGACATCGCCCGACAGCAATTGCTTGACTTGGGCAAAACTGATGAAGCGCTGGCTATTGCCCAATTGTTGAGCGATCGCAGCGAACTGACTCTCCCTTTCCGGGCTGAAATCGATCAGTTTTTGAGCAACCCCTTACCTACTTGGCGGCAAAAAATCGACAATTTTATTCACAGACAGCAACCCTTCCGCCTGTCTTACCGGGATGCAACCGATCGCCTTTGGCATTACACCATCTTGCACGCTCGCATTGTCCCCATAGAAAAGCGACAGTATTTAATGTGTCGCTGCGAAGAATCGGAAGGTAATCAAGACGTACCAGGACTCGAACACAACTGGACGCTGCTGCTCGATCGCATTGAAGATGCTGCGGTGATGTCGGTTGATCGACCTTGGCTGCCAAATTTAGCGCGGATTCCCGTAGAATTTCATTTATCCGGCAGACTTGCCTTTAACTACAGACGCAAGCAGGAAGATGAGGAAGTCAGTGAACCAGAAGGCGATCCGCCTATCAAGCGAGTGATTCGGAATATCTCAAATACCTTCTGGTTTTTTCGCGAAATCGCTCCTTACTGGGAAGATTGCGCGATTGTTGCCCCAGAGTCAGTGCGCGATCGCTTCCAACAAAAACTGATCGCCCTCTGCCGCCAGTACAACCTCGAAATCCGCGATTAGATCAAAAAAAAGCAGCCGGTAAAGGCTGCTTTGACAAAAAAACCGTTGTTGAGTTAGAGGAGAAAACTTTTAAATCGAATTCAAATTACCGCTGTTTCCACTCCTGCCTGAGTTTCCACTATTTTCATCTACCGCTGACTCACCCTGCCTTCAGAACAAAACTTCAAATCCCGATTAGAATGCTGCTGAAAGTTCGTTGACTACTTTCACTCGGCCTCGGAGCACCGCCCGCAGCAAGCGGTTGACACAGCCTCTGTCTTCGTCATTCAGAGAGTCGTCGAAGGTGGCGGCCATCAAACCGTAGCGATCCGCCAGAGTCAAAACGCCTGTATCGGTTACAGAAGCGAGGATTTCAGAGATAGCGCCGGGGAGGAGTTGTACGGGGTGCATGGCAGTGCGGTTGAATTCGATATATTTATCATCTTCTGGTTTCCTCAAAAGATCGGTGATATTAATGAGGCCGCGAAGGTGATTGTCAGGGGTGAAAGCAAGTGATCCGAGTAGAGTAAAGTTGTGACTTGGGTCACAGGGCGATCGCCCGACAGCTTAAAACCCACCTCTGGCAGATGCGCCCATACCAGCGGAATTTATACATTGGGTATGATGTCTAAATGAGTTCCACCCTTAGCCCCCTACTGAAAATGCTTGATTTTCTCAATCCCATCTTGGGCCGCAAGCCCGATCGCATCAAAGCCAATGTGGAAATCTATACTTGGCAAACCTGTCCTTACTGCATCCGCGCCAAAACTTTGCTGTGGTGGAAAGGCGTAAATTTCACGGAATACAAAATTGATGGCGACGAAGTGGCTAGGAAGGCAATGTCCGATCGCGCTAACGGACGCCGCAGCGTGCCCCAAATTTTCATTAATAACCAACACGTAGGCGGCTGCGATGACATTCACAAACTCGATGCAGAAGGACAGTTAGATCCGCTGCTAGCTCAACCAGCAGTTTAAACTGAGATATTGCAGCATTTCCCGGAACAGGCAAGATGCCTGTTCCACAAAGAGTGAATTTTCTGCTTGTGGGGAGTAGGGGTTGGGCCGAAGAGCCCGCCCGCGAAAGGCTTATTGACAAAAGTCCTTACTAGGAACCTTGAGCAAATTTACCTAAATTATCTTGCCGCCATTTAGCATCCGATCGCCTGTCTGTTTGCAATTCTAAGACGCGAATCCCGCTATTTGGCAAACAACTTAATTTTTGTTTGAACTGTTCCCAATCGTCTATTATCTCGTGTTCCACGCCGTAAGTTGCACACAACTGAGCAAAATTTATCTGCTGCGGCGTGGCAAAAAACTCTTCAAAGGGCGGGTCAAATTTGGCAACTGGCAACATTTCAAAAATCCCGCCACCGTTGTTATTAATTAATATGATTGTCAGATGACCGACAAATTTATTCTTAATTAAAAAACCGTTTGTATCGTGCAAAAGTGCTAAATCGCCTGTTAGCATGATGCTGCTTTGATTGCGGTGAGCAACTCCCAAAGCTGTTGATAATGTGCCGTCTATACCGTTAGCGCCGCGATTGAAAAAGGGTTTGATTTCTAAGTTGTTCGGCTTCCAGAAAAACTCTACATCTCTGACGGGCATACTGTTGGCAATAAATATCGGTGTTCCAGGTGGCAAAATCTGGGAAAGCAGCCAGGAAACTTTGGGTTCGATTATGGTGTTAATTGCTGATATTTTTTGGTCTATTGTTTGTCTGACTTGGATTTCGGTGTTGCGCCAAAGTTGGAGGTATTCGTTTGAGGGAGAGGTTTGAACCCCCCCTAACCCCCCCTTGTTAAGGGGGGGGACTTGAGTTGACTCGCCCTTGTTAAGGGGGGGGATTTGAGTTGATTCCCCCTTGTTAAGGGGGGGGATTTGAGTTGATTCCCCCTTGTTAAGGGGGGGGATTTGAGGGGGGATATTCGTGGTAGCAAGGGCTCGATCCCCCCCTAACCCCCCCTTATTAAGGGGGGGGACTTGAGGGGAGATATTAGTGGCAGCAGGGGCTAGATCCCCCCCTAACCCCCCCTTAATAAGGGGGGGGACAAGAGTTAATATAGTTGCGAGATTTTCTACGGAGGTTCGCAGGTGAATTGTTTTGCCATGTAGCGGATCGAAGTTGTGGTGGCTGGGGTCGATTATGTAGCGTTTTGGTTGGGTTTTGTCTAGCCAGTTTCGCAGTTCTTTGCTTGTGGGTAAGTCTCCGATTTGAATGGCGATTTCTGGGGTTAATTTATCCGCTAGTTCGCGGTTTCGCAGGATTAAATCGTAGGTATAAATTAGATGGGGGTTTAGTTGGGCGTAGTTTCTAGCTGGAGATAGTCCTTCAGCTAAAACTGGCCAGTTTAAGGATTTGGAAATTTGGGCGATCGCACTACAGTATTTTTCGGCAAATTGGGGCTGTGCAACGCCTGCAATAATAATCCCTTTGCTGCACTTTTGCCATTGTTGCATTCTACTTTCTTCTCCCCCCCTTAACAAGGGGGGGCTGGGGGGGGTAGAGCTTTCTCCTGCAAAAATTGGTTCTAATCCTGCAAAGAAATCTTCGGGATTGAATTGTGTTTCTAAAACTTCTACAGCTATGTCTGGAACGGGTACAAGTGGGTCGCGAAAGGGGATGTTGAGGTGGACGGGGCCTGGTGTTGGAAATTGCGATCGCTCCCAAGCATACACGATCGTCTGCCGCAGATAGTCTAGCATTCCTCTGGACGCAGAAGGTATCGCTAATTCAGCTTGCCAGTTGGGATAATTGCCGTATATTTTCACTTGGTCGATCGCTTGTCCGGCGTGACAGTCGCGCAATTCTGGAGGTCGATCGGCGGTGAATATTAGCAGTGGAATTCGACTTTCTCTCGCTTCTATTATCGCAGGATAAAAGTTGGCTGCGGCGGTTCCCGATGTGCAAATTAGTGCTGTTGGCAAAGAGGATTTTTTGGCAATTCCTAATGCAAAAAAGCTGGCTGAACGTTCGTCGAGTATGGGAATAGTTTCTATTTTGTTGTTCAGGGCAAAAGCTATTGTTAGCGGTGCCGATCGCGAACCGGGACAAATGACGGCGGTAGTTAATCCCAGTCGTTGCAATGTCTCTGCTAATATTGAAGACCAGAGAGTGTTGGTATTGCGAAAATCAATCATTTTTATAATATATTGCTAAACCAAAGCGTTTAAAAGTGGTTGTAATTTGAGCTGAATTTCTGCTAGTTCTTTTTCGGGTTCGGAACCCGCCACAATACCAGCACCAGCATAGAGTATAGCCCGATCGCCATCGATTAATGCCGATCGAATGCCCACGGCAAATTCGCCGTTGCCGGTGCGATCGATCCAGCCGAGGGGTGCTGCGTACAAAGAGCGATCGCAGCTTTCGCAGCGGCGAATTTGTTCTAGGGCAATATCTCTCGGCACGCCCGCTACCGCTGGGGTTGGATGCAGTTGAGCTAAAATCTTTAATAAATGAATATCGGCGGGAATTTGAGCTGTAATGGGTGTCCACAAATGCTGAATGTTTGATAGTTGCAGCAGTCTGGGAACTGGGGAAAAATTGGGAGTTATGCCGAGTTTAGACAGGCGATCGACAATAAAGTCAATCACAACCTGATGTTCTCGAATATCTTTCTCGCTTTCTAGCAATCCCTGGGCTAATTTCGTATCTCCTGCCTCAGTTTTTCCCCTCGGTGCTGAACCTGCTAAAGCATCTGTTAATAACTGATTGTTGTGAATGCTAATTAAGCGTTCTGGACTGGCACCGATAAAATTTTGTCCTTTGCCGTTACTGGTTGAAAATACATAGCAATCTGGATAGCTGAGGCGCAAGTTGTTTAATGAATCTATTAAACTGAAAGGGGTTTGAGAAATCACATTGATTGCTTGGGATAAAACAATTTTACTAAAATATTTAGATGCGATCAATTCTAAAGCAGACTTGACTGATGTTTTAAATTGACTGGCATCATTGACGGGGATTTGTTTCAAAGATATCGAACTGTCGATCGCAGTAGTTAGTTTATGGTATTTGCGAGATTCAATTTTATCAAAGGTTTGCCAAATATTTTCAGCAATGTTTTTAACGTTTCGATCTTTTTCTATGATTGCATTTGCGACGAGAATGCAGCTATCTTTCTGTCTGGTAATTTGCCATTTTGGTAAAAATATGGTGGCGGGCGGAAAGTAAGAATTAGCAGCAATGTTCTCATCAAAAAAAGCAAAGCTACAAAAAAAGTGAGGCCCGCTAAATGGCAAGCGTTCCGCACCAATGGTAATTGTATTGGCAACTGTTGAACGAATAAAGTTTTGAGCTGCCACAAATCGATCGCTTCCTGCTACGGTGAGATGGATTGCCGAATCAAGGGCGGCAATTGCAAAACTTTTGCCGGCAATCGGGTCTCTTTTTTCAAAGTAAAAGTGCCGCTGACAAGGTTCGGAAATCTCTTGCAGTACAGCTAGCGGATCGAGGGGGTAAATTTCCTGAGAAATACTAACTATTTTTGTGCGATCTTTTTCAGTTAAAGACTGCTGGCAATTTAACAGAAACTGATGCAGTTGATTGCGGTCTTGCAAGAGATTAGCGCGGTGCGGTATTACTGTCATGAAAGCGAGAATAGCAGATTTGTCAGATAGAGTGTGGGTTTGTCCGGCTAAAACCCCTATTTCGATCTAAGCACGGGAGGGCGATCGCAAAACACGACCTTTTGAGTTTCCCTCCCTGTTTGGGCTCTGTTGGGGAAAAAAACCGACCGTCGGGCGATCAATCGAAACATTTAGACACAAAACTTTAAGATCGATCGGCTAAATTTCCCAAAAGTCGATCGCCCCCCGCAGAGGTTTACACACGGGCTACTTGCGCTGTTTGAGTACCGCCACAGCCTCTGTGTGGATGTCCGCCGCGCACTCAACCCGATACAGAGTAGAGTTTCTTCACCAATAAAATTGTAAAATTACTACGCTGCTATCAATTGAATCAAGTTTGTGTAATGACAACAAAGTTAATTGAACGTCCAAATAGTAAATTGTGGCTGGCGGCAATCAAGCCGCCCATGTACAGCGTTGCGGTGATTCCTATTTCAGTAGGAACAGCAGTTGCTTTTGCCGAAACTCAAACGATTAATTCGTCAATTTTTTCGACATTTTTAATGTCAGCCATTTTGATTATAGCATGGCTGAATCTCAGCAATGATGTATTTGACTCAGAAACAGGCATCGATAAAAACAAGGCACATTCTCTAGTTAACTTAACCGGAAATAAAGCTTTAATTTTCGGGCTGGCAAACCTGTTTTTAGCAGTCGGAGTGTCAGGAATCTGCGCCATAAGCTGGTGGCAAAAAGACCCAACAGTAATTTTGCTAGTAGTTTTGTGCTGTGCTCTCGGCTACACTTATCAAGGGCCTCCGTTTCGTCTTGGCTATCAGGGTTTGGGAGAAATTATTTGCTTTTTCACCTTCGGGCCACTAGCTTTGGCCGCGGCTTATTACAGTCAAACTCAAACTTGGTCTGCAACTAATTTTGTGGGTTCTGCAATCGTGGGAATTACAACGAGTATCATCTTATTTTGTTCTCACTTTCATCAAGTTGAGGACGATTTGGCTGCGGGGAAAAAATCGCCGATTGTGCGACTCGGTACGAAAAAAGGTGCTCAGTTGTTGCAGTGGTTATGCGGTAGCATTTATGCTTTGACTGTGCTATTTGTGGCTTTGGGAATGTTCCCAATTTGGACGCTGTTGATTTTTGGAAGTTTGCCATTTGCGATCGACCTTTGCCGCCATGTCACAGACTATCACGACCAACCGGCAAAGGTCAGCAACTCTAAGTTTATCGCAGTTACGCTGCATTTTTCGAGCGGATTGCTGCTGGCATTGGGGTTTGTTTTGTAGAGTGGCTAATCAAAAATTTCGGTAAAATTGAGGTATGGTTTGCTAAGCTGAGGGAGTTGGGAGAGTTGGCCGAGTTGGGTGACTTCTCAAAATCTTCTTTAATTTAGCAATCCGTACCTCACATTGAATCGTATAAGTGTATATGGACCTATTTAATAATTATAAGTTTAACTACTCCTTAACTGGCAACAAGAATCAGCCGACACTTTTATTTTTGCATGGATTCACGGGCAGCAGTCAAGACTTTAGCAGGGTCATTCCCTTACTTTCTAACAGTTATTGCTGCTTAGCAGTTGACCTTCCCGGCCACGGAAAAACCCAAGTCAACGGCGACGAAAGTTGCTACAATATATCAAATACAGCCCAAGCATTGATACACTTATTAGATAATCTACAAATAGACAAATGTTTGTTATTGGGGTATTCAATGGGCGGGCGATTGGCACTTTACATGACATTACATTTTCCAGAAAGATTCGAGAAAGTAGTGTTAGAGTCAGCTTCGCCAGGATTGAAGACAGAAAAAGAGCGATCGCACCGCCGCGAAGCCGATTTACAGATAGCACAAAAGCTGGAAAATAGCAACCTTAAAGATTTTTTATTCAACTGGTACGATCGCCCTTTATTCAAATCTTTAAAAAACTCTCCCCACTTCGACAAACTCATAGAAACCCGCTTAGCAAACAATCCCTTAGAGTTAGCCAAATCACTCCGCAACATGGGAACCGGCAACCAGCCATCTCTCTGGGAAAAACTCGCACAAAATCAAATTCCCATCCTCTTGCTAGCGGGAGCTTATGATGATAAATTTACAAGTATAAATACCGAAATTGCCAGCTTGTGTCCAGCCGCCCTTCTGGAAATTGTACCAAAAGCTGGTCATAATATCCATTTTGAAAATATTGATAACTTTGGATCAGTTGTGAGAGAATTTTATGATTAACTAAAAAACTAATGCTTTATCAATTCGAGTTTCGCACTTATCAGCGAAAATTTAAGCGTCCTTTGCAAACAAGTCACGGCATTTGGGATATTCGATCAGGAATTATCCTGCGACTTACTGACGAAAATGGTCGAATTGGTTGGGGAGAAATTGCCCCTTTGAGTTGGTTTGGTTCCGAAAGTTTTGAGCAAGCTTTAGATTTTTGTCACCTGTTGTCAGGTAATATTTCATCAGAAATGATTTTTGCTATTTCCGCTGAATTGCCGGCTTGTCAATTTGGCTTTGAGTCGGCACTATCAAACTCTAGATCCCCCCTAACTAAGGGCGGGCACGGGGGCACCGCCCCTACTAAGGGGGGGACAAGAAATATTCTCAAAGTCCCCCTTATTAAGGGGGATTTAGGGGGATCTAGACTTCGCCTAAAATCGAGATTGATTGCGGGTTCAGTCTTAAGCAGTCACCAATGGAGAGAGGTTGGGAATGAGGAAGAAAAAAATCGGTTCAGCGGTTTATTGCCTGCAGGAGAAACAGCTTTGCAGGCTGTGCAAGTGCTTTGGTTAGAGGGATATCGGACGTTTAAATGGAAAATTGGTGTTGCTGCAATTGAACAAGAATTAAAGATTTTTCAGCAGCTAATCCAAGCAATGCACAATTTGTGCGATCGCGAAAAAGCATTTTTGCGGTTAGATGCCAACGGGGGACTCACTTACTCGGAGGCTAAAACATGGCTGGAAGCTTGCGACGAGGTAAAAGCAAGTGACTTTTCCGCAAGCATTGAATTTTTGGAACAGCCGCTGCCAGTAACACAGTTTCAGGAAATGGTAGCATTGAATGCTATTTATGCAACTGATCTCGCCCTTGATGAATCTGCAGCCAACCTCGATCGTATCCAAGAGTGCTACAGCCAAGGCTGGCGGGGAATTTTCGTCATTAAACCTGCGATTGCTGGTTCCCCATCCCAACTGCGAAAATTTTGTCAAACTCACAATATAGACGCTGTTTTATCATCAGTATTTGAAACCGAAATCGGCAGACAAGCAGCCTTAAACTTAGCAACAGAATTGTCTTTAAATAATAGAGCACTCGGCTTCGGCACAGATTGCTGGTTCGATGACAATCATTCGATTTTAGATTTTAGATTTTAGATTTTAGATTACTCCCACGACTAAATCAAGCGGTTAGGTAATTGTTTTGAATCGAGAAACTTGGTGAAAGCATCTATGGCAACAAATCTAACAGTAAATATCCTGGATATCGCGTCTGGCTTGGCCGATAATTGGCTGATCGGTTGTGACAGTCGCGAATTTGCCCGAATTGTCGATCGGTTATTTCAAGAAATCACCCAAAATCCCGCACAAAAAACACCCCCAAAAATTTGCCTCGCCGAACCAGAACCAGTGCAATTCCTGGCCAGTTTCACCGCCGCCCGCGCCGCCAAATGCCCGATTTTTCTCTGCAATCCCAACTGGGTAAAACAAGAATGGCAACAAGTCTTTGATTTAGTTCAACCAGACTTAATTTGGGGACAATGCCCGCTTCCCAAAAATCCCCATATCCCAGTCCGCGAAGGCGGACTTCGTTTGTATAGCCGCGAATTCCATTCGCCGACTAAAAACGGTACTGATACGATTATGATTCCCACCGGCGGTTCGTCGGGAAAAATTCGTTTTGCCATCCACACTTGGGAAACACTAACCGCATCAGTGCAAGGCTTTAAACAATATTTTCAAGTTGACAAAATCAACTCGTTCTGCGTTTTGCCATTATACCACGTCAGCGGTTTAATGCAATTCATGCGTTCCTTTACTACCGGAGGAAAACTGGCTATTCAGCCATTTAAAGAATTAGAAAATGGTAAAATATGTCAGATTGAGCCAGAAGAATTTTTCATTTCTTTAGTTCCAACTCAACTGCAACGGCTGCTGCAAAACCCAGATACAGCTAATTGGCTGGGACGGTTTCGTGCTGTACTTTTGGGCGGTGCTCCCGCTTGGCCGGAACTTTTAGAAACAGCTAGAAACTATCACATCAAATTAGCGCCCAGTTATGGCATGACCGAAACTGCCTCGCAAATTGCTACACTAAAACCCCAAGATTTTCTCGCTGGCAATAACAGTTCCGGTAAAATCTTACCGCACGCTAAAATAACTATTCGCAGTGCCAAGGGCGATATTTTGTGCGAGAATCAAATCGGAAATATTGTGGTAAATGCTAAATCTTTGGCGTTGGGTTATTATCCTGAACAATTTGGCGATCGCGAATATTTCCAATTAGACGATTTGGGATTTTTTGATAAAAATAACTACTTAAATATCGTCGGACGCAGCAGCGACAAAATTATCACAGGCGGAGAAAATGTCTTTCCGGCGGAAGTCGAAGCCGTTGTGCGATCGACTAATTTAGTGGCGGATATTGCTGTAATTGGCTTGCCAGACAAAGATTGGGGTCAAGTCGTTACGGCTATCTACGTTCCCGCTAATTCCGAAGTTACTGTCAAAAATCTGCAAGCGGCAATAGAAGATAAGTTGAGCAAGTTTAAGCGGCCGAAATATTGGGTAATCGTCGAACAATTGCCGCGCAATTCTCAAGGCAAAGTCAATCGAGAACAATTGCAAGAAATTGCGATGTGTCATCGCCGGTAAATCGATAGAATTAACCGGATTTGACAGTAATTCCTGTAAGGGCGGGTTCACCAATATCTACAACACCAGCGAGAAATCTCACAAACCCGCCCCGCCCAATTGCCAATTGCCAATTAGGACAAACCTAATAGCCTTCTCGTCCTCTCCGCTTCTTGTCTTTGAAAATCCACAAACTTCAACATTCGGTAAAGTACCTCTATTTGCCGCAACTTAATACCTGCTTGCTGCGCCACCCGTATCGGATTACCAAAAATCGCCTCAACTTCCAGGGGCCGCGATTCATCATAATCGATTTTCATGCTCGTGCGGTAAGGCTTCATTTTCTCAGTGTATTCGAGCATATGTGGGATAAAGTCATCGGGAATAATGCGATCGCAACTTTTGGCTCCCGCTACCACTTCCCCCATGATTTCCTCAACTAAAATCAGAGTATCAGGATTAGCCATCAGTTCGTCAGTTCTCGCATCCAAAACTACAGACAGCCCGTTATAAGGAATATTCCAAACCAGCTTTTTCCACCTTGACAATAGCAAATCATCGCTCATTTTTATGGGAATATGAGCACGTTTAAAGTCCGCAGCAATTTGGTGCAATTTATTAGTAATACCGATTGCTTTGTACTCTTGGGAATATTCTCCCAGCGTGATAGTGCCGTAATCTAGGTGGCAGATGTGACCGGGCCCAACTTTATAAGAACAGAGAAAACACAGCCCGCCAACCACTCGTTCTGCACCGACAATTTTAGCTACTTCCGGTTCTGTATTCAATCCGTTTTGCAATACTAAAACCGCGCCGTTATCCTTTAATAAAGGAGGCAAAATTTTGGGCAACAAGTGATTTTGAGTTGTTTTCAGCGCTAGAATTACTACGTCGCACTGAGGCATTTTGTGCGCGTCGTGGTAGGCGCGGACGTGGGGCAGGGTGAAGTCGCCTTCGGGAGACTCGACAATCAAACCGTGTTTTTTGACGTAATCGTAATCGCTGCGTAGCAAAAAATTGACTTCTAAACCTGCTTGTTGCAGTCTAGCACCGTAGA
The DNA here is from genome assembly GCF_036705145.1 of Microcoleus sp. B5-D4. Classification (NCBI taxonomy): domain Bacteria; kingdom Bacillati; phylum Cyanobacteriota; class Cyanophyceae; order Oscillatoriales; family Microcoleaceae; genus Microcoleus; species Microcoleus sp. B5-D4. The sequence goes on from NZ_JAUBTV010000011.1 coordinate 56,548, forward strand.
ATCCGCCTAAAGCTCCCGTGCCCACAATGGCATAATTGCGATTTGACATAATATCAACTATTCAGAAATAATTATCAACCAAACAGAAATTTGACAGTCATTCCCTGTTATTATTTAAAGATAGAACTAATCGGAAATTTCAATCTCAAATTTCCTCATCCACTGCATCAAGTCTTCAGATAGCTGTTTTCTAGTTCGGTTAAGTGCATCGATGCAGACGTGCTTAGTCAGAGCTTTAGCAGCGCTTCTTCCTGCAACTTCCTCAGAAAATACTTGATAGGCAATTTCAAATTCATCGCCAGTAAGTTGTTTGGGCGTCAATTGAATTATCAGCCGATCGCCCGCAAACATTGGGCGATAAAAATCTACACTAGCATGAATTATGGGAAAGGCAACCTCGGGATTGCTGAAAAATGCTTTGAGATTAATTCCAGATGCTGCTAGAGATGCCTCGTAAGCTTCGTGGCACATCGCCAAAACGTTAGCAAAGTAAACGACTCCAGCAGCATCGGTATCTTGAAAGCGAACAGTGCGGGTGTAAGTGAAAGGCATTTGAGGTAGTAACGGGCGATCGCAAATGGGATCGCAATTTTACTAACCATCATATCGGTAAACCCGCACTTTGGGAGAAGTTATCAGCTAAGTAAGTGCTAATTTTTTATATTGTAAAACTCGCCCTCCTCACTCCTTTCCCTTCTTTCTTAACCTTTGTTCTTAATCAACATCACATCTATAATCTTGAGTGCAATATCTTCCGAAAGCCCCAATGCACTGTAAAGATCGTTCAAAAGTTGTTCTTCTTCTTCTGAAACCTCGCCATCTGCTAAAGCGATATCAGTTGTCACAGCAAAAACTGTTTCTTTAAGTTCGTCGGGAAGCGTTGCCAAAGCAGCATTAAACAGTACCTCAACTCCTTGCCGTTGCAGAATCATCAGCAGGCGATCGAGCATTTTTCTCATCACGTCATCGGGATAGCTGCGGAACAGTTGCATCCGAGATAGCGTCATGCTAATCGCTTTACTTTCGCTGTCATTGATGTAACCGTCGGCTGCTACCGCAATTAGTGCGATCGCCGCAAATGATTCGGCAGGCCCTAACGTTACTTCCGTTTCTTGGCGAGTCTGCGATACTTTATCAAATAAACCCATGATATTTTCCTCATTATTTAGTGGTGGATTTATGGAGTCAGGATGGGTTCTGGCTCTGGAGGTTTCTTGGGAGATTTTGATAATTATATCAAATTTGGTTAGTTATTTATTATCAAGAAAATTATGAAAAAATTAAGAATTTTTATTTCGCCCTTCGGCGCTGCAATGGCGGGTTTATTCAGATCCTGAATTGCCTTCCCATATATCGGCTAAAACAGGCATCTTGCACCCTTGTAAGCAACAGGCTTTCCGGCCTGTTCCACAAAGAGTGAATTTTATTGTGGAACAGGCCGAAAAGCCTGTTCATAAAAAACTTATTGAGAAGGATGTAACATCTCAGTTAAAACCCGCCCTCCCAGCGCAGACGATCTACTTGTCAAAAAGGGCTAACTCTGCTTTCAGGAAATCAACAAACTGCCGCGCAGTCCTGCCCGATCGCCCATTGCGACGAGTTGCCCATTCTTTAGCGCGGTGTTCCAAATCCTCAGCAGCGAGTTTGATGTCAGCAAGTTCTGCCAGATGTCGGACAATTGTTAAATAAGTGTTTTGATCTGCAGGTTCAAAAGTTAAAGTCAAGCCAAATCGATCGCTAAATGAAAGTTTTTCCTGCACAGTATCCCAAGCGTGAACTTCGTCTCCATCGCGGGGGCGAGGCCTGTCGTCAAAAAACTCTCGAATTAAATGCCGCCTGTTAGATGTGGCGTAAACTACCACATTTTGAGAGCGAGCAGTGACATTCCCCTCCAAGACCACTTTCAGAGCTTTAAAAGCATCGTCATCTTCCTCAAAGGAAAGGTCGTCCACAAAAATAATAAACTTTTGAGGAACTCCCCGCAACTGCTCGACAATTAGCGGCAAATCTTGCAAATCCGATTTAGATACTTCAATCAAGCGCAGATTGCGAGATCCAAACTCATTTAACAGCGACTTCACCAAAGAAGACTTGCCCGAACCGCGGCTGCCGTATAGCAAGACGTGCAAAGCCGGATAACCTGCCAGCAAAAACTCCGTATTTTTCACCAGAGAATCCCGCTGCCAGTCGCAGCAAACCAACTCTTTTAAAGTTATGCGATCGGGATGAGAAATACTCGCCAACTGCCCTCCCCGCCACGCAAAAGCGCGATATTCGGCAAACAAACCCGTGCCAAACTGTCGGTAATAAACTGCCAAAGATTCCGCCGCGCTCGACCATTTTTCCAGTTTTCCGTGCAGTGGCAAATCTCCCTGTTCTGCTCGAGTTTCTGAATGCCAAATCGGAGGCACTGCGTCAAGTTGACCCGCTACCCGCACCCACTTGCTCAACTGTTCGCTGCTGCATTCGTAAATATTTTGCAGCACTTCTAAATCATGTCGGGCGGCCTCCACCAACGCGGGGGGCAAACTTGCAAAATCTGTTTGCTGTGCTCGGCGTGAAAAGGGGTTTTCGTCTTTGAGAATTTCCCAAATCAGAGAATCTTTCCAGCTTAAATTTTTAGCAGCCTGAAGTTTGAACCAGTTCCCGTAAGCTACCTGACATTCCAAACCGCTGACTTCGCTGTGGTGGAGGGCTTGCAGCAAATCGAGAAAGGCTTGACCGGCGGGGCTTTTGAGAACCGATTGATACAGCAGCAGGGATGCTGCGAGGCGCTGGAGGTAACGGATTTGGGCGATCGCACCAGAAGTTAGGGCTGACATAATGGCAATTGTATAACAGTTACATATCCTGACTGGCTTTAATAAATTTTCTAACAATTCGTGACACTAATTGCAGGCTGCGCTGTATAAATTTAGATGCAAACAGTGAAATCGGGAGGATTAAAAATGAATTTAGGTACAGCAGCCGCGATCGGCTACGGCATTTTAACACTGGTTGGCGGCATCATGGGTTATATCAAGGCCAAAAGCCAAGCCTCGCTCATTTCGGGCTTGATTAGCGGTTCCCTGCTAATTTTTGCCGGCACCGCACAACTCATGGGACAAAGTTGGGGGTTAACATTAGCAGCAGCCATCTCCGCTGTTTTAGTAATAGTCTTTATTGTGCGCCTTGTTAAAACTCAAAAATTCATGCCCGCCGGAATGCTAATTTTAGCTAGCTTAGCGTCTTTGGGCGCGATCGTTTACGAAATCAGCGGTCAATATCAATAATCAGTTGACTGTTGACTGTTGACTGTTGACTGTTGAGTGTTGACTGTTGAGTGTTGACTGTTGAGTGTTGACTGTTGACTGTTGAGTGTTGACTGTTGACTGTTGAGTGTTGACTGTTGACTGTTGAGTGTTGACTGTTGAGTGTTGACTGTTTTTAGTGGTCAGTGGTTATTTGTTAATTGTTAGTTGTTCGTTCTAATAACCAATAAACAATAACCAATAACTACTAACCAATAACCAATAACCAGTGACTAATGACTAATAACTAATGACTAATAACTAATGACTAATGACTAATGACTAATGACTAATGACTAATGACTAATGACTAATGACTGCATCAATATACTGCTGAACTTCCCTGAGTTGCTGCCGCTGGCATTCGATCCAATTTTTTTCTGCCGATCGCTGTTGGGCTGTCTCTTGCTGATACCGCGCCTGCTTCTCTAAAAAATTATGGTAGAATTTAATCGCTTTTTCAACTGTTTGAATTGCCAGTTTAATGCGCTCATCAAAAATTGCTATAATTACATTATCCAGGATTAAGCCAATCACTTTACAGGACTCTTCAAAATCGACCAAACTGATTCCCACCTTGCTTTTATGAACCAGAGTTTCTACAGGTTCTTTCAGCGTTTCTTTAAAAGTTTTCATATAAGAATCAGGCAAATATTTCAGTGGTTCCGTAAACTTCGATACAATCTCCCCGCCTATTGATTGTAGTCGCTCTCTAAATTTCGACTGACTGTTTAGGTCGAAGCATTCAATACAAAGCTCAATTTTTTCTATATCAATAGATTGTAATTCTTGAAAAATTAAACTCAGTTCATTCTCCATAATTAAAATCACTCGCTCGGCTTGGGCATCAACTGCATTCCGCAACTCTTTGTGCAAATTATCTTTTTCAAAAAAACCAATAGTATCTCTTTGAAAGACTTGAGGGTTTTTATCCCACAAAAACCACTGATTTTTTAATTTGGTCGCCTTGTCGCTCCAAGATTGGCGAACTTTAGCAACAGCATCATATTTGCCCTGTTTTCCTAAACTGCGAATTCTCACATCGCATCCGCTTAGTTCGCCAATTTGCTCCCAGACATCAACAGGAGATGCTCCAGCAATTCTCGGCTTGCTATTCCAGACATCCTCAGCCTGAGATACATCTTTGAAACATACCTGAAGTAACCCCTTGAGTCGGATGGCAGATTGCTTAATTTCGTCAATACAAGGTTCCACATCTAAACTGAGTTGGGTAGCTGACTGTTTAATCTCCACGGATTGATATTCGTCTGCCAACAATCGATCGCTAAACTGGGTAATAGCCTGGAATGCCTTGAGATACTCATTCATTTCCTTTCATGTCTCGTTTCCCTAAACAGCATACAATACAGAACATCTGCCTTTTTGAATGGAAACTGAGTCACCACATGGATTATATATTCACCCCTGCAACTCAGGCGCGACTCAATAGTGGCAACCTTGTACAGCCTGCTGCCAAAACAGGAAAATTGCTCCCTGCTGCTAGAGATCCGGTGACAGGGGAGTTTGTGGAGATAGCAAAAATTTTTTATCAATCAAGAAGTGAAACTCTATCCTCGCGCGGAGTTATAAGATTGCTCGCACAGTTAGCCGGAGGTGGCCCCATACAGCCGCTGGTAGCTCCCGTATACGTGACTGTGGCGCCGTTGCAGGTGGCTCAAACTCATCAGGGGTTTCAAAAAATATACAGAATGCTTAACTCTCTGAAAATTAATTTGGCAGTGATGCAAGCGACTGCTGCTGTCATTGGTATTGGCGCTGTATCGAGCACAGTTTTGTCAGCAGTAAACCTCAACCAAGTATTAAAAATCCGAGAAGAGGCAAAGCACCAGAAGCTAAAAATTAAAGACGGATTTATTGATCTCAGACACATCCTCAAAGATAGGGGAGTAGAGGTGATCCAGCAGATTTTTAAGGTGGCTCACGACTCTAGTTTTGAAATGCACCGCCAGAAACTGGTTAACGGTTATGAGATTTTTTCTAAAGCTATCAAACGCTGTCAGTCAGCCCTGACAGTGCCAGATATTAAACTTCGGAATTCCGAAATTAATAGCGGGCGGGATATGCTGTTTGAGGCTTTAAAAATTTATGACAATCCCAGTTTGTTGGAGGGGGTTTGTTCTGCCGGACAACTCAGGCAAATGGAATGTGTTTGGGCGATCGAGCAGGCGATCGGCGTCACGTTTAACTTGCAGCGGGCCTACGATATGGTGAGCGATCGCCTGCTGGAACTCCAATCAAAAATTCGTCAAAATATTCTAACTGTTGTTAAAGGATGTCAATCGGAACCAGAACTAGATTTTTTATTTCCCGAAGTTACTAGGATTCTCGGTCATGATTTAAGTGTAATAGAATTTTGGCAAAATGAGGTTGATTGGATGGAAACTTTGTCTCCAAAAGAGCAGCACCAGTTAGCTAGTTTAGATAAACTCACCGCCGATAGTTTAAAAAGCAGCGTGTACACTACATTCGCGGTATTAGCTGCGGAACCTTCCCTTTATGAAACTTTAAAGCAAAAGTCTCACTTTCTATCCTTGCGCGACCAACTAACCTTCGCTGTGTCGCCGGAAATCCGCCGGAGATACGAAGTTTATGTCAGCCAGCAGGCGATCGCGACTGGCTATCAAGCTTTAGCTGCCTCGAATTGGCAAGAAATATCCGATTTAACTGTGGCTAACCTCTACCACTTTTTTCAAATCCGAGAGGAATCCCCTGAAAATTATCCAACTGAGGACGAATTAGAAACGCCTTATTGGCACTTTCCCAAAACCTTAAAAAACGAGCTGAATTATACCAATTAAATGACTAATGACTAATGGATACTGTTGACTGTTGACTGTTGACTGTTGACTGACTTCTTCCCTCGTAGACACAACTTTTCAATTGTTACACTATCTGTAGTAGTAAGGTACGCACTTCGCACCCTACAAGTATAGTCTGTGCGTCAAGGACTATTTTTCCTTCTTCCTTCTTCCTTCTTCCGACTTCCCTCGGACTGACATCCGTTACATCCGTTACATCCGTTACACAATCCGTTGCCGAACTTCCTTCTTTCTGATTACCTCAACCACAACTTAATAGTATTGTCTTTAGAACCGCTAGCAATAGTTTTGCCATCAGGACTAAAAGTCACCACATAAACCTCATCGGAATGTCCCGTCAAAGTATTCAGCAATTCTCCGGTAGCAAAATCCCAAACTTTAATAGTTTTATCCTTGCTCCCGCTCGCAATAAAATTCCCATCCGGGCTGATAGCAACCGAGACAATATCGTCAGAATGTCCCTTGATAGAGCGAATTAAATCTCCTGTTTCGATATTCCAGATTTTAATACTTTCATCGTAGGAACCGCTAACAATTGTCTTGCCGTCTGGGCTAACAGCAACCGACCTCACCGCGTCGCCGTGTCCCTCAATAGTTTTGAGCAACGCCCCTGTTGTGACATCAACAACTGTAATTTTTTTATCCTTAGAAGCGCTAACCAAACTTTTTCCATCTGGAGTGAAAGCAACAGAATAAACAAAATCTGTATGGTCTGGAAAACTCTGAATCAAGCGACCAGTTGCTGCATCCGAAATCTTTGTGGTTTTGTCTCCGCTACCGCTAGCGACAAGCTGTCCGTTGGGGCTAAGAGCAACAGACCAAACAGAAGCAGTGTGGTCGAGACTGCGAATCACTTGCCCTGTTTTCAAATCCCACAACATGACTCGCCAAAAACCGGTTCCCGTCGCCAGTTTCGTACCGTTTGAGTCAAATGCAACCGACCAAATAGTGGAGGAATCTCCTGGAAAAGTGCGGATCGACTTGCCTGTAGCTAAATCCCAAATTTGGATGGTTTTGTCTTTAGAACCGCTGGCCAACATTAAGCCGTCTGGACTGAAAGCAACAGACCCAACGGCATCGGAATGCTGAGCGAAATTTTTGACTTTGGCGTTCTTCCACCGCAGACCTGCTTGGCACTGTTCTTGTAACTCCTGAGCGGACGCATAGCGGCTGGAAGTATCGGCAATTGTTGGTATTTGGCTGATGCAGTCTTCATAATTACTGCCTTTATAAAGAGCTTCAATTTGATTGAGCTGTTGGGATTCTTTCTGGACTCGCTGCTGCCATTCTTGCCACCTGAGATATCCGTAAACTCCGCCGATCGCAGCTAAGATAGCCGCAATTGTTGCCCCAGCGAGATAAGGATTGAATTTGCGAGTTTCTTTGGGGACAATCGCTGCTGGGCTGGAACTCGATAAATCGGTTTTTCCGTTCAGATTTACCTGCGGGGATACCGCCGGACTTGCCTGCAATTCGAGGTGAGGGGCGCTACTCGGTGGTGGCCCATTGGGGTTGCGGTGTCCCTCCAAAACTGTGGATATCGCCTTGTACAATTTAGCAAATAAAGATTTAGGAATGACTAATTCTTCGATTTTCGCGGCATCTTCGTCGGTAAGCCCTAAAACTTGCTGCAAGCGTTTTAATTCGTCGCGAGTTTCCAGAGAAAAGGGATATTCTTGCTGCATTGCTTCTTGCAGTGATTGTTCGTAGCGTTCGCCTTTTTCCCTGTATTTGCGGTAAGGGTTCAATACCTCATCTTCGATCGCCTCTGCTTCTTCTGGCAGCAATTCCAAACTGACGCGCAGTTCATCTAATATTCTCCGACCGACGACTGTAATGTCACCCCGGCTGCTGCTGCGCCGATCGACTTCTTCGCGATATATTGTTAGCTTGGGAATCCGCGCCCGCGAGCGATCGCCAATTTTCCTCAAATCGGCTAAAGCTTCCGCCGCCGACTGGTATCTCTCCCGAAAATCATAGCGCACCATATTGTCTAAAACATCGGCCAGCGCTTGGGAACACACGGCTAAATGTCGCCAAACAATTTCGCCTTTATTAGAATTTTTCAAATCCCGCAGTTTCGGCAAATCGTAAGCCGGCAAACCCGTCATTGCTTGGATGCCAATCATTCCCAAAGCGTAGATATCGCTGTTGAGTTGGGGGTTGTATTGAAATTGTTCGATCGGCATATATTCCAGGGTGCCAATCCGCACAGTTACCGGGGCTTGTCTTTGAGCAATGTGAATTTCTTTCACCGAGCCAAAGTCGATTAAAACTAACTTGTTATCTGAATAGCGGCGGATTAAGTTTGCCGGTTTAATATCTCGGTGAATTACTCCCTGTCCGTGTACAAACACTAAAATTTCTAACAGTTCCTTCAGCAAAGGAATCATTTTTTCTTCGCTCATAGGTTTGCCCGGTACAATCTCGGTTGATAGCGAGTGACCGGCAACAAAAGATTCAACTAAGAAAAATTCTTCATTTTCTTCAAAATAAGCGAATAGCTGAGGAATTTGGTCGTGTTGACCGAGCCTTTCTAGAACTTCTGCTTCTTTTTGAAAAAGACGGCGCGTAGTATTAATTAATTTCGGTTCGGTAGTACCGGGGCGCAGGTGCTTGACAAAGCACTGCGGTTCTCCGGGACGGCGAATATCTTTGGCCAGATATGTTTGTCCAAATTCTCCTGTTTCTATGACTTCAATGATTTGATAGCGTCCATCTAAAAGTTGGCTCACCATGATAATAACGCAGCCTTTTTTTGGTTGATTTTCGCAAGAAACAGTTGGACTGTTGAGTCAGTTGTATAGCCTTTTTCAGGTAAATTAGGTGTTCCAGGGCATTGGCAAAACAGGGCATTGGGCATTGGCAAAACAGGGCATTGGGTATTCGGAATAGTTGTTTCTTTCCTTCTTCTTTCTTTCCTTATTCCGAGTTCCATCGGACTTCTTCCCTCTGACTTCTTTCCTTCAGACCTCTTTCCTTCTGACTTCTGACTTCTGACTTCTGACTGAGATATTGCACCATTCTCAATTACTTGTTTAGGAACAGGCAAGATGCCTGTTCCACAAGAAAAATCATTCTTTGTGGAACGGGCATCTTGCCCGTTCTTGACAATGGTGCAACATCTCAGTTCTAACTGAGATATTGCACCATTCTCAATTACTTGTTTAGGAACAGGCAAGATGCCTGTTCCACAAGAAAAATCATTCTTTGTGGAACGGGCATCTTGCCCGTTCTTGACAATGGTGTAACATCTCAGTTCTGACATACTTTATTTTTTCAACATCTGCAAAGCTTGATATCCCAAAAAGAAAAAACCCAAAGCGCCGAGTACCGCTATCGTGTTCGCAAACACATCGACTGTAAAAAATTCGCCCATTGCAATCTCCTCTGACAACTGATATCTATCCTCGGCTTTTCGGTCGCTGTCTGGGTGAGGGGTCTTGCCCCTCGGTGCGGGCGAGCCGAAAGATGCTCACAAATTATAGCAAAGGAGGTGGTCAATCGATTTTAGATTTTAGATTTGAGATTTTAGATTGAAGCATTGACTTGCGCGAGATGAATCCGGGGGCTTGTATCCTGGATGCTTTCGGTCAATCGATTTTAGATTTGAGATTTGAGATTTTAGATTGAAGCATTGACTTGCGCGAGATGAATCCGGGGGCTTGTATCCTGGATGCTTTCGGTCA